>NZ_JBFBJB010000014.1:0-182341 GCF_040685895.1 Streptomyces sp. NPDC088124
TTTCCCTTTCCGGCGGTTCCGACTCTACCAGATCCTTTCGGGCCTGATTCCCAGTCAGTGGGGCTTGTCCTCCCGGCCCTGCGGCCGTTCCGACGTTCCAAACCCTAGCGGATTCCGCAGGCGACTCATAATCGAGCCTTCGAAATGAATTTCGGCATGCCGAAATTCGTCCCGGCCAGGGGATCGTGCTGTGTTTGGGTGCCGCTGCTGCGGCGTGAGTGGTTGCTACCGGGTCGTACCGACCCCGTGACAACTCGGAGCACTTTACGGACCGGCCGGGGGCGTGTCAAACCGGTTGCCGCTCGCCCCGTTCGGCCCTCATCGGCCGTCATCGGCCCCCGTCAGTCCAGGTCGGTCAGGCGTCCGCCGGCATCCGGCTGGGCGTCCTCCACGCGGCGCAGGAGGCGGATCAACAGCTCTCCGAGTACTCCGCGTTCGTCCCCCGTGAGGTCCTGGAGCAGTTCCTCCTCGAAGTCCGATGCCATCCGCATCGCCGCCAGCCACTTCGTGCGGCCCTCGTCCGTCAGCTCGACGATCACGCGGACCCGGTTCGTCTCGTCACGGTCGCGCGTCACCAGGCCCTCGCCCGCCATGCGGTCGATGCGGTGCGTCATCGCCGCCGGGGTGAGGCCGAGGCGCTTCGCGAGTTCGCCGGGGCCCAGGCGGTAGGGGGCTCCCGCGACCACCAGGGTCTTGAGGACCTCCCACTCGGCGTTGCTGATGCCGAGGTCGGCGACGTGTCTGCCGTACGCGACGTTCATCCGGCGGTTCAGCCGGCCGAGGGCCGAGACGATCTGCTCCACCTGGGGGTCGAGGTCGTGGAACTCGCGCTGATAGGCGGCGATCTGCTCGTCGAGGCTCGGCTCCTGGAGATCCGGCGGGCCGGCTTTCGCGGGGGTGTCGGACATCGGGGCAGTATGCCACGCATCTCTGTTGGCATTGAAGTCCTTCTCTGTGTACTGTTTAGCTTCTAAGTTTAGCTTTGAAGTCTTCAGACTTCGACCCTTGACCTTTGAGGTAGGTGAGTGTGACCAGGGCGATGGGCGCATCCTCTGCGATGCGCCGGATCCAGGCGGGGAACGCGCTGAGCGCGTTCGGGCTGGGATTCACGGTTCCGTATCTCTATGTGTACGTGGCTCAGGTGCGGGAGCTGGGTGCGAGTACGGCCGGTGCCGTGCTGGCGGTCTTCGCCCTGGCCGCGCTCGTCGTGCTGCCCTTCACCGGGCGGGTGATCGACCGGCGCGGTCCGCTGCCCGTCCTGGTGGGCGGCGCGCTCGTCGCCTCCGTCGGGGCGCTGGCCATGGGGCTCGCCGGCAGTGTGCCGGCCGCCGTGGCCGCCGCCGCGCTGCTGGGGGCCGGGACCGCCGTCATGCAGCCCGCGCTCGCCACGATGATCGTGCGGTCGTCGACGCCCTCGACCCGTACGCGCGCCTTCGCCACCCAGTTCTTCCTGGCGAACCTCGGGCTCGGTGTCGGCGGGCTGATCGGCGGGCAGCTCGTCGACGAGAACCGGCCCGGCAGCTTCCTCCTCCTCTTCTCCGTCGAAGCCGTGATGTTCCTCGTGCTCGCGGCGATCGCCCTCACCGTCCGGCTGCCCCGGCCCGCCGCCCTTCCGGGAACCTCCGGTCCGGCCGGACGGTCCAAGGCTCCGGAGCGGGGGATGCGGGATCTGCTGAGTCACCGGGCCATGGTGCATCTGTGCCTGCTGGGGTTCGTGCTCTTCTTCGCCTGCTACGGGCAGTTCGAGTCGGGGCTCGCCGCGTACGGCACCGAGGCCGCCGGGATCGATCCGTCGACCCTCGGGATCGCGCTGGCCGCCAACACGGCGGTGATCGTGGTCGCGCAGTTCGTCGTCCTGCGACTGGTCGAGCGGCGCAGGCGCAGCCGGGTGATCGCCGCGGTCGGGCTGATCTGGGCGTTCGCCTGGGGCGTGGCGGGGTTCGCGGGGCTGGGGCACGGCGGGCAGGCGGTGGCGACGGCCGCGTTCGTCTCGACGTACGCGCTCTTCGGGCTCGGCGAGGCGATGCTGTCCCCGACCGTCGCGCCGCTGGTGGCCGATCTCGCGCCGGCCGAGTCGGTCGGCCGGTACAACTCCGCTTTCGCTCTGGTCAAGCAGGTCGCGCTGGCGGTGGGACCGGCGGTGGGCGGGCCGATGGGCGCGGCCCTGGGCGGCCCGTACATCGTGACGTTCGTCCTGTTCTCGCTGGGCATCACCGTGCTGGCCCTGCGGCTGGGGCGGCGGCTCACGCCCGTACAGGACCAGCCGTCGCTCGTGACGGCCTCGCGGGTCGTGGCTCAGGGGCTGCCCGAGCCGGCCGTCCCCGCTCCCGCTCCCGTCTCCGTCCCCGCGCCGGTGACCGGGGCCGTCGGCTGAGCGAGCGCCCCGCGCGGCGTCCGGTGGTCAGTGCGGCAGGGCGAACTCGCACCAGACGGCCTTGCCTCCCCCGGGAGTGCGGCGCGAGCCCCAGGACGAGGCGATCGTCGCGATGATCGAAATACCGCGGCCCGCCTCGTCCGCCGGTTCGGCGCGGCGGCGGCGGGGGAGGTGGTCGTCCCCGTCCGTGACCTCGATGATCAGCCGGCGGTCGGTGCGGCGGAGTCTGAGGCGCATGGGCGGGGTGCCGTGCTGGAGGGAGTTCGCCACCAGTTCGCTCGTGGCGAGCACCCCCAGATCGCACAGCTCGACCGGGAAGCGCCAGGAGGCGAGCACGCCCGTCGCGAAGGCCCGGGCGCGCGGGGCGGCCTCGACGCCGCCGAGCAGGTCGAGCGCCGCGTTGTGGAACAGCTCCGCGTCCGCGCCCGTACGGGCAGGGTGCTGGAGGACGAGGACCGCGACGTCGTCGTCGTGGTCGTCGGTCACGCCGAGGGAGCGGATCAGCCGGTCGCAGACGACCTGGGGCGAGCCCTGGGCGCCGGACAGGGCACGCTCCAGGGAGGCGACGCCCTCGTCGATGTCCTCCCCGCGCCGCTCGACGAGCCCGTCGGTGTAGAGGACGGCGGTGGAGCCGGGCGGGAGGGCGATCGAGCCCGAGGTGTGGAGCCAGCCGCCGGTGCCGAGCGGCGGGCCCGTCGGGTCCTCGGCGCGCTGGACCGAGCCGTCCTCGGCGCGGACCAGGATGGGCAGATGGCCGGCCGAGGCGTAGACGAGACGGCCCTCGTTGGGGTCGTGGACGGCGTAGACGCAGGTGGCGATCTGGCTGGCGTCGATCTCGGCGGCGAGTCCGTCGAGGAGCTGGAGCACCTCGTGCGGCGGCAGATCGAGGCGGGCGTAGGCGCGGACGGCGGTGCGCAACTGCCCCATGACGGCGGCGGCGCGCACCCCGCGGCCCATCACGTCACCGATGACCAGGGCGGTACGGCCGGCGCCGAGGGTGATCACGTCGTACCAGTCGCCGCCGACCGCCGCGTCCTCGCCGCCGGGGCGGTAGGTGGCGGCGACGCGCAGGTCGTCGGGCTGCTCCAGCTCCTGCGGGAGCAGCGAGCGCTGGAGGGTGACGACGGTACGGCGGTGGCGGCGCTCGCTGGTGCGCAGCCGCTCGGCCGCCTCGGCGTGGTCGGTGACGTCGGCGGCGTAGATGAGGATGCCCGCCGTGCCCTGGCAGGCGATGGGGGTGCAGGTGACCGTGTAGGAGCCCTCCGCGCCGTCCTGGTGGCGCCGCGCCTTGCGGGACTTGACGGTGCGTGACGTGCCGCTGCGCAGGACCTGGTCGAGCAGGGGGAGCAGGCCCAGCTCGGCGAGTTCCGGGCAGCTCTCGGCAGCGGTGGCGCCGAGGGACCGCGGGCCGAAGGTGGTGGCGTACGCGCCGTTCACGTACGCCACGCGGTGGTCGGGGCCGTACACCAGGGCGACGAGGGCGGGCAGCTCGCCGAGGACCTCCCGTACGGACAGCTCCTCGACCGCGGGGAGGGAGGGGAGGGAGGGGACGTCCGCCGGGGGCTCTGGCTTCTGTTCGTACTCACCACGGGCCGCCGGGACCGTACCGCGGTCCGTCCGCGCGGCGGAGCGGCGCTGTGTACCGGGGAGACGGGCGCTCCAACGCGTGAAATTCACGGATTCTCTGGCCTCATGGTGTTGTGGGTCGTGCCGTGCGTCTGGGTCGGGGGATGGGCGGGCGGGCGCCCGGGGTCCGCGTCGCCGGATGGCGGCGCGGCGGAGCGGTCGGTCCGGATCACTCTGTGCAGATGTGAGCCCACCTATGGTCACACGTCCAGTGTGACCGATCGCACTGACAGGGGCACCGGGGTCGCGGAGGAACCGGAGGCGCGGGGTCGCCGCGTCCCACGTTCATCGAGGTCACGGGGGTTTCCGGGGTCACGAGGGGGTGCCGGGGTCAAACAGTCACAGGGAAGGGATCGGATGGTCTCAGGGGTCATGCGGTCTCAGGGGTCGGATGGTCGCGGGGAGGCGCGGACGGTCGCAGGGGTCACGCGGTCGCCGGGGTCGCCGGCCTCACGCCTCCTCGGTCCCCTGGGAACGCTCACCATCCTTGGAACGCCCGGTCCCCCGGGATCGTTCGCCTCTCGCGGCGAGTTCGAACTCGGCGCGCGGGTGCTCCAGCGAGCCGAGGGAGACGATCTCCCGTTTGAAGAGCCCGGACAGGGTCCATTCCGCGAGAACGCGGGCCTTCCTGTTGAAGGTGGGAACACGGCTGAGGTGGTACACGCGGTGCATCAGCCAGGCCGGGTAGCCCTTGATCTTTCGGCCGTAGACATGCCCCACGCCCTTGTGGAGACCGAGCGACGCGACCGATCCCGCGTAGGCGTGACGGTAGTCCCGTAGGGGCGCGCCGCGCAGGGAAGCACGGATGTTCTCCGCGAGAACTCTGGCCTGCCGTACGGCGTGCTGCGCGTTCGGCGCGCACAGCTTCCCCGGTTCGTCGGAGGTCAGATCGGGTACGGCGGCGGCGTCACCGGCCGCCCAGGCGTGTTCGGTGTCGGCGACCGTGAGTTGCGCGGTGCAGCGCAGCCGGCCGTGGTCGTTCCGCGGCAGGTCGGTGGCGGCGAGGACGGGGTGCGGCTTGACGCCGGCGGTCCACACGAGCGTACGAGTGGGGAAGCGGGCTCCGTCGCTGAGGACGGCGACGCGGTCCTCGCAGGAGTCCAGGCGGGTGTCGAGCCGTACGTCGATGTTGCGGGCGCGCAGCTCCCGTACGGCGTACTTGCCCATGACGTCGCCGACCTCGGGGAGGATCCGGCCGGTGGCCTCGACGAGGATCCACTTCATGTCCTCGGCCTTGATGTTGTGGTAGTAGCGCGAGGCGTAGCGGGCCATGTCCTCCAGTTCGGCGAGCGCCTCGACGCCCGCGTAGCCGCCGCCGACGAAGACGAAGGTGAGGGCGGCGTCGCGGATCGCGGGGTCGCGGGTGGAGGAGGCGATGTCCATCTGTTCGATGACGTGGTTGCGCAGGCCGATGGCCTCCTCGACGGTCTTGAAACCGATGCCGTGTTCGGCGAGACCGGGGACGGGGAGCGTACGGGAGATGGAGCCCGGGGCGAGGACGAGTTCGTCGTACGTGAGGTCGACGGTGCCGGTGCCCTCCTCCTCGGAGGCGAGGGTGCGCAGGGTGGCGGTGCGTTTGGCGTGGTCGATGGCGGTGGCCTCGCCGATGAGGATCTGGCACTGATCGAGCACGCGGCGGAGGGGGACGACGACGTGGCGGGGGGAGATATTGCCCGCGGCGGCCTCGGGGAGGAACGGCTGGTAGGTCATGTACGGGTCGGGCGACACCACGACGATCTCGGCCTCACCGCTCTTCAGCTGCTGCTTCAGTCTGCGCTGGAGCAGCAGCGCGGTGTACATGCCGACGTAGCCGCCGCCGACCACCAGGACGCGGACCCTGGGCGGGCGCGCCTCGGGCAGGTCTGCCCCGGGCGGCGTTGCCTCGGGCTCGGATGCGGGGGTCGTTCCCCGGGAGATCTCAGCCGTCACCTTCCCATGACGCACCCGGCTTCGTTGTTTGTCCACAGGCGCGACGCATTGTATGACCGGAGAACGTCCGCGGGTGCGGACGGCCGCGGGCCGGCGGGCGCCCGGTGCCCGGGGCAGGCGCGCAGGTCAGCGGGGGCGGGGTGGGTGCGGGGCCGGGGGTGAATCAGGCATGTTCCGGTCCTTGCTCCGATCGGGGGGCGCTCCGTGCGGAACTACCCTCTTCTGAATTGCCCCGGGCTCAACTATGTTCGTACTTCGTCGGGGTGTCCGGCCGGTTACCGGACCGGGAACCCGGCAGCCAGGCGGGGAGTCTCCGGGGGGAGACATCATTACCGGGGGAACGCTTATGCACATTCAGGATTCTCATTGGCAGGCCGCCGTCGTCACGGAAGGTGACGGACGGGTGGCCGACGAGGGACGACTGGGAGCGGTGGGGGTCGGCGGGTCAGGTCGTGCCGCGCCTCTCCGTGTGGACGCACAGCGCAATCTGGAGCACGTACTGCGCGCGGCTCGCGAGGTCTTCGGCGAGCTGGGGTACGGGGCTCCGATGGAGGACGTGGCGCGGCGCGCCAGGGTCGGGGTCGGCACGGTCTACCGCCGCTTCCCGAGCAAGGACGTACTGGTCAGGCGAATAGCCGAGGAGGAGACCTCCCGGCTGACCGACCAGGCGCGTTCGGCGCTGGGCCAGGAGGAGGAGCCGTGGTCGGCGCTCTCCCGCTTCCTTCGCACATCGGTGGCGTCGGGCGCGGGGCGGCTGCTGCCCCCGCAGGTACTGCGCGTCGGGGTCGATTCCGACGACGTGGTGGCCGGGCGGAACGGGGCGGCGGACGAGGCGCGGGTGCCGCAGCAGCGGCAGGCGGGCCAGCCGGACCTGCGGGTGGTCGGATCGCGGATATCGGCCTCGGCCGACGATCTGGACGACCCGGGCGCGGTCGAACTGCTCGCCGTCGTGGGGCAGTTGGTGGACCGGGCGCGGGCGGCGGGTGAGCTGCGCGGCGATGTGACCGTGGCGGACGTCCTGCTGGTGATCGCGACGGCGGCGCCCACGCTGCCGGACGCGGTGCAGCAGGCGGCGGCTTCGGCGCGGCTGCTGGACATCCTGCTGGAGGGACTGCGGTCCCGGCCGGTGTAGTTCAACGCGTGTAGCTCGACGCGTGTAGCTCGGAGGTTCTCGTGGAGTGGGGCCGGTGCGTGGATGCGTACCGGCCCTTCCGGGTCCGGGTCCGGGTCCGGGTCCGGGTGCGACGGTGCCTTGGGACGGCCCGCTTTCCTACCGGACGGCCTTCTCACCGGCCTGCTTCCGAACTCGGCCGATTTTGAACTGGTTTGCCGATAAACGGCGTTGATCTTTCCCCGAACGGGTGAAGGTTAAAGCCCGCCGTCAGGAAAGCCCCCCGGACGAGTGGTGCGGGGCTGCAAGCCCTGGGTCGGCGCGTCGCGCTGTGGCACGCTGGCCCGGTGTTTGGGACAGAAGGGGCGCGCACGGGGCACGTAACAGGGCGCCTGCGGGGGCTTCCGCGATGAACGGCGACGGGCGGGACGAGCCGCAGGACGAGCCTCTGGACGGCCGTGACCCCGATGGTGCCGACCGTACCGACGGTACCGCCGGTGGTACTGGCGGCGGTACGGGCTTCGGCGATGTGGCGTCCTCTCGCCAACTGCCGCATCAGGTACCGGGGCAGGTGCCGGAACAGGGGCCGCATCACGGGCCGGGGCAGGTCCCGAGCCAGGGCGGGCCCCGAGAGCCCTCCGGCGCCCCCGGTGTTCCCGGCCAGGGCGGTCCGGTGGGGCCGATCGGGCCCGTGGTGTCCGTCGGGCCGGTCGTACCGCATCCCGCGTCGGGTACGGGCGGGCCGGACGGCAGCGTTCCGCCGCAGCGCGAACGCGCCGAAAGTACCGGACGCGCCGAACGGGCCGGAGGGGAACCGGCCGCACCGGGCCGGGGAGAGCCGCTCCTTTCGGACGCCGACCTGATCCAGCGGATGCGGGACGGCGACGACAGCGCGTACGAGGAGCTGTTCCGCCGCCACTCGGAGCCGGTGCGCCGGTACGCCCGTACCTGCTGCCGCGACGCGCACACCGCGGACGATCTGACGGCCGAGGTGTTCGCCCGTACGCTCCAGGCGGTACGGGGCGGCGCCGGGCCCGAACAGGCGGTGCGCGCCTATCTGCTGACGACCGTACGGCGAGTCGCCGCATCCTGGACGAAGTCCGCGAAGCGCGAGCAACTGGTCGACGACTTCGCGGTGTTCGCCGCGCGAGCGACCCGTACCTCCGAGGTCTCGGCCGAGGACACCCTCGACCTGGGCGCGGACGTCCTGGCGATGCACGAGGCCGACCGGTCCATGGCCATGCAGGCCTTCCGCAGCCTGCCGGAACGCTGGCAGGCCGTCCTGTGGCACACCACGGTCGAGGAGGAGTCGCCGAGCGAGATCGCGCCGCTCTTCGGGCTGACCGCCAACGCCACCGCCGTACTGGCCAGTCGGGCGCGCGAGGGCCTCAAGCAGGCGTATCTCCAGGCACACGTCAACTCGGCGCTCATCTCGGAGGGCGACTGCTCGCGGTACGCCGACCGGCTCGGCGCCTACGCCCGCGGCGGGCTGCGCATGCGTGCCGAGCGCGGGCTGCGCAAGCATCTGGCGGAGTGCGCGAAGTGCCGCCTCGCGGCGGGTGAGCTGGCGCAGGTCAACGCGGCGATCCCGGCGGTGCTGCCGATCGCGGTGATCGGCTGGTTCGCGGCGGGGTACTCGCTGAAGGCGGCCGGGGTCGTGGCGGGCGGCGCCGTGGGAGCGGCCGGCGCGGGCGCCGCGGCGGCGGCGACGGGCGCGGCGACGGGCGGGACGGCAGGGGGCGTTGCGGGCGGGGCCGCCGGTGGCGCCTCCGGCGGATCGGCGGGCGCGGGGGCCGGTGGCGCGGGCGCCGCGTCCGAGGGGCTGGGCGCCCCGGCGAAGGCGGGGATCGCGGGGCTGCTGGTGGTCGCCGCCGCCGGTCTGGTGTACGCGCTGTCGGGCAACAGCCCGGAGCCCGACGCCAAGCCCCGGGAGAAGCCGCCGGTCGCGCAGCCGCTCGTACCGCGGGTACCGGTCCCTTCGCCCGCGCCGGCCGAACCCTCGGCGCCTCCCCCCGCGCCGTCCGCCCCGGCCCCGACGCCGACTCCTTCGAAGAAACCAGCACCGGCACCGCCCCCCACCCCCACGAAGCCCGCGCCGGAACCCGAGCCGAGCCCGAGCCGTACCAACCCCGGCCCCACCCCCACGCCCACACCCGAGCCGTCGCCGCCTCCCCTGCCGGAGCCGACCTCCCGCCCGAAACCGCCACCGCCGCCCGCCCCGGCCGACTACCAGGTCAACGAGCTGGCGTACGGCGTCCTCGGGGACGGCTCCGAGCCCGAGGTGCGGCTCGTCGGGAGCGGCTGGCTCTGGCAGCGGTCGAACGTGTCGATCGGCGGCACCCGCCACGGCCACGGCGTCACCATGCACGCCTCGTCCTCCGTGACCATCGACCTCAACCGGAGCTGTTCCTCGTACGCGGCGCTGGTCGGTGTGGACGACCTGACGCTCGGCCAGGGCTCCGTACGCTTCTCCCTCTACGGCGACGGCACCCGTCTCTGGCGCTCCCCCGTACTGCATGGCGGCGACGCGGCCGTACCCGTCCAGGTGGGCATCTCGGGCCGTGACTCCATCCGCCTGGTCGTGGAACCGCACGCCCCGTCCGATGCCGTCGCGCTCGCGGACTGGGCGCGGTCCCGCATCAGTTGCCCCTGAACCCCGGGGCCAGGAGCGCGCGTACACCGGTCCGTACGGCGTCCCAGTCGGTACCCGGTTGACGGTCCCGCGCCCGTGGCAGCCAGGTCGCCCGGTCCCGGTGCTCACGGCGCAACTGCTCCGTGTCCACCTCGGCGCCGGGCGGCGGACCCGACGCCTCCAGTGCGCCGATGCGCCGGTCCATCGCGGCCAGCAGCGCCCGGTCGAGTTCGGTCACCGCCGCGAGGAACTCGCTCGTGGGCATGGTCACCCGTCCTGTCGGCGGGCCGGCGAACTCGATCACGCCCTCCGGGTCCGGCTGGTGCTCCCAGGCCACGGTCACGGTGTCGCCGGGCCCGTCGGCACCCGCGTCGGCGTCGGCGACGGTGCGCCAGCAGCGGATGTGCGGGGCGACGCGCAGATAGTCGGTGTACAGGAAACCGACGCTGTGCCAGTTCAGCGCGGCCTCCGCCTCCGGGGTGTCGAGCCAGGTCCACTCCGGCGAGAGCTCGGCCGCCACGTCCAGCAGGTCCGGCGGCACCGGTTCCATCGCCCCCGACACGAGCGCGATCATGTCCTCCCACAGGCGGACGACGTAGTAGTCCACGTACGGGTGCGGTGGCCCGCCCTCCTCCTCGTTCCGCAACTGCCGGACGCTGCGCTCGGAGTAGCGCAGCACCTCATGGCCCCCGAGGTCGACGCAGTACCAGCCGTCGGTCAGACCGAACCAGTGCAGTACGGGACGCTCGGCGCCCCACGGTCCGACCTGCTCCAACGGGGTCAGACCGAAGCGGATGCGCATCGCGGGATCGGTAGTCGTCACGGATTCAGTTTCGAATACGGACGCACCCTGTTGCACTCTCCCGGGTCCCGGACACGTAAGGGCAGACGCGAGGAAAGGACGCCATGCCCATCGAAACCGAAGCCCAGTTCACCGAGGTGTACCGGGCCCACTACGAGGACCTGCTGCGCTTCGTACGCCGTCGGGCCCACCCGATGAACGTCGACGACATTGTCGGGGAGACGTTCCTCGCCGCGTGGCGCCGCAGGAGCGAGCTGCCCGAGGACCCACGGCCCTGGCTGTTCCGCACGGCACGCAACGCCATGCTGAACGCGAACCGCGGGATGCGCCGCCGGTCGGCGCTCGTGGTGCACATCCAGCAGTCCTCCGAGCCCGGCGCCCGGCACGCCACGGCGGACATGACGGCCGAGGTGGAGAACCGGCTGGACCTCGGCGCCGCCTGGCAGGAACTCGCCCCGGCGGACCAGGAAGTGCTCGCCCTGCACGTCTGGGAGGAACTCTCCGCCCGGGATGCCGCGAAGGTCCTCGGCTGCACCCGCGCCGCCTATGCCATGCGGCTCACCCGGGCCAAGCGCCGCCTGGCGGCACGGCTCACCGCGGGCACCGCCGTCAGGCCCGCCCTCGCCACGGCCCGCTGACCCGCCACCTCGCTGACCCGCAAACTTCCGACCCCTTGAGTGGAGACACCATGACCCACGACCTTCTCTCCCGCCTGGCCAAGCTGGACGCCGCCCCCCGCACCGAACCGACCGCCGCCGAGATCGACCGCGAGGAGACCCTGCTGCGCACCGTGCTGAGCGACACGGAGCGGCCCGCCCGGTCGCTCCGCACCACCTTCCACCGCCCCCTCGTGCGCCGTACGGCATTCACGCTGGCCGGCGGGCTCGCCGCGGGCCTGGCCTTCGTCGCGGTGACGGGCAGCCTGCCCGGCCTCGGCGGCACCGGACCGCTGCCGTCCTCGGAACTGGCGAGCTGGACCGCCACCCCGAACGCCCTGGACCTCTCCGCCGGCAAGGGCTCCGCCGCCGAGAAGGCGTGCCTGGAGGTGGCGGGGGAGCGCCCCGGCAACCCCTCACCCACGATCGTCAACGCCGACGTGCGCGGCAAGGTCGCCTCCATGATCGTCATGTGGGGGGAGCACGACGCGTCGTACTGCCTGGCCGCCTCGGACGGCACCGGCCTCATGATGGCCATCGACCCGACGGCCAAGGTCGCCGCGGACGCCGTCACCCTGGACACGCTGGGCGCCCGTGGCAGCGACGACGGTGAGTTCAACTACGCGCTCGGCTCGGTGGGCGCCGACGTCAAGGACGTCACCGTGCGCGACTCCGGGAAGACCGTCCACGCGACGGTGCAGGACGGCCGGTGGACGGCGTGGTGGCCGGACGGCGACCCGAACGGCCTGATCACCGGCACCGTCACGGTCACCCTCAAGGACGGTACGACGCGGAGCGTCACGGGCGACGAGCTGATGGCCCAGCGCCCCGAATGAGCCCGGGCGGTCGGCTCCGGCGTCGACGCGCCGCTTCGGACCGGGTCTTCCGGCGACGGAGCCGGACCGAACCGGGTCAGCCGCCCGCTTCGACGTACGACGCCAGGTTGGCCAGCGAGGAGGCGATCCCGGCCTCGTGGGCCGCCCGGTCGAGAAGGGCACCGTAGACGGCCGCCGGGGGTGCCGCGATCATCCGGACGGCGCGGTCGATTCTTCTCATGGCCCGATCCTAGAACGGGGGTCCCGCCGCGCCCGAGCCGTCGTCGGCCTTGAGCGCCGCGACGAACGACGCCCAGGCGCCGACGCCGAAGGCGAGGCGGGGGCCGTGGGGGGCCTTGCTGTCACGTACGGGGACGGTGCCGGGGAGGTTGTCGCGCACCTCGACGCACTGGCCGTTCCCGCTGCTGTAGCTGCTCCTACGCCAGTTGGACTCGGTTGATCCGTACGGCATTTCAGCCCCTCTTCGTCTCTTCAGTCCCCCGCCGCCGCAATCCTGTTCAACAAGGCGGCGCTGTCGTCCGGCCCCACGGCCATGGCTTGCAGATGCTCGAACATCGATTTGTAGCGGCGCATCTCCGCCTCGGACTCCAGGAACAAGTCCCCGGCGGGAGTGTCCACGTACACCAGTTCCGGATCCGCCGGATCCGGGAAGTCCATGTGCACGAAACTGCCGGTCATGGCCGCGTGAGCGCCCTTCTCGAAGGGGATCACCTGGAAGGTGACGTGGGGCTCCTCCATGAGCTGGAGCAGGTGTTTCGCTTGCCCCCGCATCACTTCGTGTCCCCCGACCACCCTCCGAACAGCCGCTTCGTCAACGATAGCCCAGAGCCTCAGAGGGTGCTCCTTCGTGAGCAGTGCCTGGCGTTCCATGCGGGCCTGAACGCGCTGAGCCACCTCTTTCTGACTGGCCGTTGGCAACACGCCCCTGATGACCGCCTGCGCGTAAGGCTCCGTCTGCGCGAGACCGGGCACAAACAGCGACTCGTAGTTGCGTACCGTACGAGCCTCCGCTTCGAAGCCGATGTAGGCGGTGTACTCCTCGGGCAACTCCGAGTGGTACGGGCGCAGCCAGCCCTGGTCGTTCGAGCGGCTCTGGACCGCCAGCAGATCGGCTCGCTGGACCTCGGTCGCCTCGTACAGATCCAAAAGCGCTACCAGCGTGCGCTTTTGAGGGCGCGCCCGGGCCTTCTCGATGCGGTACAGGGTGGCCGCGTTGATGTTGGTCCGCGCCGTTACCTCCTCCCGAGTCAACGCCATCGCCTTGCGTAAACGGCGCAGTTCGGCTGCCAGGCGTCGCAGCCTGACCGTGGGCGGGTTGGGTCGCTTCTCCGACATGGCCACAGACCCTTCACTTTCGACACTTTCCGTGAGTGTGCATGCCCACTAAGTAATCATGCAAGTCACTCGAACGCCTGAAAGCTATTCGCAATCCTTGCGTTCAACATGGAGGCGCGGGCACGCTGAGGCAAGAAGACACGCTCTGTCGCGACTGGGCAACGGAGCACATTCATGGTGGCCGTGCCTTGGCCAAACCAAAAACCCTCGCGACCGAGGCAACGGTCCGAGGGCATGGTCAACGCTTTGAAGGAGCGTCAACACATGGACTCTATCGTCCGTTTCTTCGAGCCGCTGCTGCGGCTTTTACTTCCCCCGGCGGGGCGCCATCGCGCGGCGGTGGCGCCATCGTCGGCGTGCTCGGGCCGGTACAAAGCGCCGGGGCACCGCTCCGCCGTGGTCTTCGTCCACGCCTGCCGCTCACTGCCGCGTGCCGAGTACAGCGCGCTGCTTCTCCCGTACCCCCGCGCCGAGTTCGAGCGCTGGAAACGGGCGGAGCGGCGGTTGCGCCACCGGGAACTGCTGCTCGCAGATTCCGCGGAGGTGGTCTGATGCCCTGCCTTCGGGACCCCGACGGCCTCTCCGTGGTGCTGCGGTGGAACCGTCATCCCTCCTCGGTGGGGTTGGCGCGGCTGGAGTTGCGTAAGGCGCTGGCCGGTTGGGGGATGAGCAGGCTGGAAGACTCGGCCGTGCTGATCCTCTCGGAGCTGCTGACCAACGCGGCGCGGCATGCCCGCGTCTCGCCCGGGCGGGAGATCGAGACCCGGTACCTCGCCGGGCCGCGAGGGCTGCGGATCGAGGTGCACGACGCCTCCTGCGAGCAGCCGCAGCCGAAAACCCCGGGCCCGGACGCGTGCGAGGGGCGCGGGCTCGTCATCGTCGAGGCCCTCGCCGACCAGTGGGGCGTCCACGAACGCGAGCGCGGCGGCGTCGGGAAGGTCGTCTGGGCCACCCTGTCGGTCTGAGGCGACGACGGTTCGCCCGGGCGATGGTCCGGGCGAACCGTCAGCCCACCGGGACGCCGTTCTCCAGGCAGACCGTCACCCCGAGGTGGCGCGCCTCGACACAGGCCCGCATCCGCCGGGCCAGCACCGGGGTCAGGCGCTCGGGCACCCGATTCAGGTCGACGAACGTGAACGCCCGGAGTTCCGCGGCCTGGAGGCGGATCGCCGTGATCTCCTCGGCCGACAGGACGCCGCCGTCGAAGATGACCGCCATCGCCTCGCTGCGGCCGGGGCGTGGTGGCGTCCAGTCGATGCCGAGCAGCCGGCCCGGCTCCAAGGTGAGCCCGAGTTCCTCCTCGACCTCGCGTGCCGCGCCTCGGCGAGGGGACTCGTCCCGCTCCACCGCGCCGCCGGGGATCTCCCACGGCTCCTTGTACACCGGGTCCACCAACAGCACCCGGCCTTCGAGGTCGAAGAACAGCACCCCGGCCGAGACGCGTTTACGTGCCAGCGAACGGTCGTAGGCGGTCAGATCGCCGGAGGCGGTGTCCATGCGCCGAGCCTAGGCGTATCCACGAACCCCGCGTCCACACGCCACCACCGCTACCGGTGACGTGAGTTGTGGCGTTGCGAGGGGCTGCCGGGGTCGGGCGGGGCGCGGTGGGGCCGCGCTGAGGTGCCCCGGCAACCAACAGACCCCTGGGCCACCCTTCGGCTCGGCCCCGGGCGCACCGTCCCGCCCCGGTCGCCCCTCGCAGCGGCAGGGCTCGCCTCATCGGCCCTGGTCCTCGTCCTGGCCCTGTCGGCTACGACCGCAGCGTCGGGCGCGCCACCACGCCGCCCGCGACCGCGCGTTGGCGGGGGGCCGCCGTGCCCGTCCAGCAGGTGCCCCGGCGGGAGAGGAGGCGGCGGAGCCAGAGTTCCGTGGAGACCAGGTCCGCTATGCCGTCCAGCGGGACCGGCTCGCCCTCGGCCGCCGCGCGCAGGGCCTTGCGGACGACGCGGGCCTCGACCAGGCCCGCGTCGGCGAGGAGCGGGGCGTCGAAGAGGGTGATCAGGTCGCCGATGGAGGCGCGCAGGCCGACCCGGGTGGCCGCCGCCGAGCCCGCGCGGGAGGTGGCGCCCCAGCCCGGGGGGAGGTCGTGGATGCCCGTGCCGGCCAGGACCGTACGGAGGATGTCGGCGCGGGCGCCCGGCTGGACCCGTAGCGCCTCGGGGAGTTCGCGGCAGGCCCGTACGACCTGGTTGTCCAGGAACGGCGCGTGCAGCCGCTGGCTGCGGATCTCGCCCGCCTGCTCGAAGACCCGGTGGTCGGCCGCGAAGCGGGCGAGGGCGGCGCGGGCGCGGGCCTCGCCGGGGCGCTGGACGGAGGTGGGGCGGGTCGCGCCCGAGAGAAGGCGAACCGATACTTCGGCCAGGGCCTCCCCGGTCAGCCAGCGCGCCGCCGGGCCAGGACGGGACCAGGTGAGCGCGGCGAGCGAGGCGCCCAGCGGGCCGTTCGACGCGGCGGACAGGAGTGCCCGGTTCGCCTCGGGGAGCCGGGCCGCGGCCTCTTCGAGTCCGGCGCGGTAGGGCGTACGGGCCAGCCTGCGCGCCGCCCGGTAGACGGTCACCGGGATGAAGAGGGAGGCCGGGGACGGGCCTTCGGCCTTCGCCAGCGCGGTGACCGGCTGGAGGAGGTGGCGTCTGCGGCGGTCGAGCAGCAGGTCGGCCAGGCGCGCCGGGTGCGCGTCGAGGACCTCGCGCGCGCCCGCCCCGGTGAGATGGTCCGCGCTGCCCGCGGCGAGGCGCCGCCGGTGCCGTTCCGCCGCGATCAGGGAGGGGCCCGGCTCATCGGTCAGCGGGCCTTCCAACTCGGCGTACGGCAGCGCCTCCTCGCCCGCCGCGACGACCACGTGGTGCAGCCGGGGGTTGTCCGCGATCGCCCTGGCCCGCTCCAGCTCCGCCTCGTCCCGGCCCGCCGCGGACAGGTCGTTGAAGGTGACGGCGAGCAGCCGCTCCCCCGCGCCCGTGCCGTGCCCGAGGATCGTGCCCGGCGCACCGGGCAGCCCGGCGGCGAGCAGCGCGAGGGTGCCGGACGCGCTGCCGCCGGAGAGGTCGGCGCCGATGCCGGGGACGGGGCCGCCGCCCCCGCGCGCGGCGCGCCGGTCGGCGGGCCCCATGCCGGGGACGGGCCCGGGGTCGGGCGCCACCACCTCGGGGGCGTGGCGCGGCGCGAGGAGCCGGGCGCGTACGGAGTCGACGAGGGCGTCCCGTACGCCTTCGACGGCCCGCTCCGGGTCGCGCTGGGGGCCGGCCACGGCGAGGGAGGCGACCGGTTCGTACCCGGTGATCTCGCGCGACCCCTCGCGCAGTACGAGCGCGTGCCCGGGCGGGATGCGCTTGACGCCCTCGTACGGGGTGGAGTCGCGCAGCGCCTCCGGCGTTTCGGGGCAGGCGAGCAGCGCGGCGAGGTGCCCGATGTCGAGCTGCGCCTCGATGAGGTCGGCGAGCGGCAGCGCGGCGGTGGCGTACGCCGTACCGCTCGCCCAGGGCGTGTAGAAGACGGGGCGCGCCCCGGCCAGATCGCCGGCGATGGTGATCCGGCGGCCGATCTGGGCGACGGCGGTGTAACTGCCCGACCAGGCCGTGAGATGGCGCAGCGCGCCGCCGCGCGCGGCGAACAGGCCGACGCGCAGCTCCTCGTCGGTGGCCCCGCAGCAGCCGAGTACGGCGAGCCGGGTGAAGGGGTCGACCGTGACGACTCTCACCTCGTCGGGGCGCCAGTCGCCGACGGCCCAGAGGGGATCCGGGTCGCCCCACAGGAGTTGGGAGCCGACCGGGTGGACGCTGCCGCCCTCGGAGTCGCCGACGGGGCCGACCGCGCCGGCCGTGCCGAAGCGCGCGGCGATACTGCTCCATCCCACCAACCAGCGCATCGCCGCCTCCACGCTTCCACAGCCTGTGGATCAATCGGGCCCGGACCCGGGCACCTCCGGAACCAGGGTCGTGCGGTCCCGGGGCCATGATCCCGCGTCGAAGCTCAAGCTGAGAAGCTCGAACCGAAGCCGTTCAGGACCATGCTGCCATGACAACAGCGCACGGGAGGGCCTACGGAAGCGTGCGCGCGAAGGGGAATGCGCCCCTGGCATTGGCCATGTGGCGGAGATACGGCCCCCTGTCCATGGGCAGCATTCAGCCAATCTCCGAACGCGGCGCGGCGCGACGCCCGGGCCCCGGCGCCGGCAAACGTTCGGTCCGGGAGGCGGGACTCGCCTCCCGGACCGGTCCACCGCCCGCGGGGATTGGGGCGGCGGGATCCCCCAGCCCACTCGTTCCAGTACGCAGTGGGCCGACCCACGCAGGTCTCATGGAAGCGTTCCGGCTCCCCCGGGGCCAAGAGCGCACGGCCGGGCGCACGCTACACAACCGGAGCACGGGACGCCTCTCCGGGGCCCGTTCGGCGGCTTGCGGACGGACAACAATCCCGCCATCCGGAAGTCCGCCCCTTAACGGTCGGGATGTGGCGAACTACGCTGGGTTTACGAATGCCGCGCGCCTATGCCGCAAGTCGGCGGCCGTCTGTGTGTCGAGGGGTGACGCATGTCCAGGGAGCTACGCGGGCCGAACGAGAAGCTCGGCACCGTTCTCGCCCTCGCGGGAATCAGCAACGCCGGCCTCGCCCGGCGGGTCAACGACCTCGGGGCGCAGCGCGGTCTGACACTTCGCTACGACAAGACCTCCGTGGCGCGATGGGTCTCCAAGGGGATGGTTCCGCAGGGTGCGGCGCCCCATCTCATCGCGGCAGCCATCGGAGCCAAACTGGGGCGCCCTGTCCCGCTCCACGAGATAGGGCTCGCGGACGCGGACCCGGCCCCCGAGGTCGGGCTCGCCTTCCCGCGGGACGTCGGGGAGGCGGTGCGCTCGGCGACGGAGCTGTACCGGCTGGACCTGGCGGGCCGGCGCGCGGGCAGCGGGGGCATCTGGCAGTCGCTGGCCGGATCTTTCGCAGTGAGCGCTTACGCCACACCCGCGTCCCGGTGGCTGATAACACCCGCCGACTCCTCGGTCGCCCGCGATCCGGCGGTCGCGGAGGCGGCGCAGGGAGCGCACGGCGGGGGTGGACCCGCCGCGCAGGGGGCGGCGCAGGGAGCCTCCCAGGGGGCCGACGGGGCCGGGCCGGCCGGGGGCTCCGGCGAGCTGTCGCCGCTGCGTGTGGGCCACAGCGATGTCGCCAAGCTGCGCGAGGCCGCGTCCGACGCGCGCCGCTGGGACTCCAAGTACGGGGGCGGCGACTGGCGTTCCTCCATGGTGCCGGAGTGCCTGCGGGTCGACGCGGCGCCGCTGCTCCTCGGGGCGTACAGCGACGAGGTCGGCCGGGGGCTCTTCGGCGCCACGGCCGAACTGACCAGGCTGGCCGGGTGGATGGCCTTCGACACGGGCCAGCAGGAGGCCGCGCAGCGCTACTACATCCAGGCGCTGCGGCTGGCGCGCGCGGCGGCCGACGTGCCGCTGGGGGGTTATGTCCTGGCGTCCATGTCGCTCCAGGCGACCTACCGGGGCTTCGCCGACGAGGGCGTCGACCTCGCCCAGGCGGCGCTGGAGCGCAACCGGGGGCTGGCCACGGCCCGCACGATGAGCTTCTTCCGGCTGGTGGAGGCGCGCGCGCACGCGAAGGCGGGCGACGCGGTCGCGGCCGGGGCGTCGCTGAAGGCGGCCGAGGGGTGGCTGGAGCGCTCCCGGGACGGTGACGCGGATCCGGGGTGGCTGGGCTTCTACTCGTACGACCGGTTCGCGGCCGACGCCGCCGAGTGCTACCGCGATCTGAAGGCGCCGCGCCAGGTACGGCAGTTCACGGAGCAGGCGCTCTCCCGGCCGACGGAGGAGTTCGTACGCTCGCACGGCCTGCGGCTGGTGGTGAGCGCGGTCGCCGAGCTGGAGTCGGGCAATCTGGACGCGGCGTGCGCGGCCGGTACGCGGGCGGTGGAGGTCGCGGGACGGATCTCGTCGGCCCGTACGACCGAGTACGTACGGGACCTGCTGCACCGCCTGGAGCCGTACGGGGACGAGCCCCGGGTGGTCGAGCTGCGGGAGCGGGCCCGGCCGCTGCTGGTGGCGCCCGCGTAGGCGGCTCGGCGCCGGCCGCCGGATCACGTGCGTTGATCACCGCGCGGGTGTTTAGGACAGCCGCGGGCGGGCCAGTGCACTATCGGGGTGGGAGGTGACGCGCGCGATGGGCGGGCACGTGGGGTTCGACTGCGAGGTGCTGGTGATCGGCGGCGGGATCGTCGGCCTGTCGACGGCGTACGCGATCACGCGCGCGGCGCCGGGGACCCGCGTCGTCGTGCTGGAGAAGGAGTCCGGTCCCGCGCGCCATCAGACGGGCCACAACAGCGGGGTGATCCACAGCGGGGTCTACTACCGCCCGGGATCGCTCAAGGCGCGGTACGCGGTGCGCGGCTCCGCCGAGATGGTCAAGTTCTGCGCGGAGTACGGCATTCCGCACCAGGTCACGGGCAAGCTGATCGTCGCCACCCGCCGCGACGAGCTGCCCCGGCTGCACGCCCTGGTCCAGCGCGGCCGGGAGAACGGCCTGCCGGTCCGGGAGCTGGGCCCGGCCCAGATCATGGAGTACGAGCCGCAGGTGCGCGGCCTCGCGGCGATCCGGGTCGGCACGACGGGCATCTGCGACTTCGCGGCGGTCGCCCGGCAGCTCGCCGCCTCGGCGGAGGCCGCGGGCGCCTGCGTACGGTACGGATCCGAGGTCACCACCGTCGACCGGCGTCCCTGGGGCGTCGCGGTCCGCACGGCGACGGGGAGCGTGGTCAGGGCGCGGGCCCTGGTCAACTGCGCGGGGCTGCAGTGCGACCGGCTGGCCCGGCTCACGGGCGACGAACCGGGAATGCGGATCGTGCCGTTCCGGGGCGAGTACTACGAGCTGGCCAGGCCGGAGCTGGTCCGGGGGCTGGTCTATCCGGTGCCGGACCCGGCGTTCCCGTTCCTCGGGGTCCATCTGACCCGCTCCGTCGACGGCAGCGTGCACGTCGGACCGAACGCGGTCCCCGCGCTGGCCCGCGAGGGGTACACCTGGAGCACCGTACGCCCGGCCGAGCTGGCCGCGACGCTGGCCTGGCCGGGCTCCTGGCACACGGCGCGCAGGCACTGGCGGTACGGCGCGGGCGAGCTGCGCCGCTCGTTCTCGAAGCGGGCCTTCGCGGCGGCCGTACGGCGGCTGCTCCCCGCGGTCAGGGACGCCGACCTGCGCCCGGCGGCGGCCGGCGTACGGGCTCAGGCGATCCTGCGGGACGGCACCCTGGCGGACGACTTCCTGATCCGGCGGGCGCGGCGCACGGTCCACGTCCTGAACGCCCCGTCCCCGGCGGCGACCGCGTCGCTGCCCATCGGGCGCGAGGTGGCACGCCGGGCGCTCGCGGTGCTGGCGGAGGGGTAGGGCCTTTCCTCAGGGCCTTTCCTCAGGGCCCTTCGTCCGGCAGCACCCCTCGTCCAGCAGACCCTTCGTCCTGCAGGACCCTTCGTCCGGACCCGGGGCTGCGGGACCGGTCCGTAGAATTGGGGCATCACGGCCGGATCCCGGCCGCACCCCGCCCCGCCCTCGCCCCCACCAGCCCGGATTGCCGAGATGACCGAGAACCCCACAGCGAGCCGCCCCGCGCAGCGCCCCGCGACCCGTCCCGTCGGCCGGATGTTCCCCGACGGCACCGGCCCCGCGGCCGACCCCGCCGGGTCGCACTTCGAGCGGCGGATCCGCAGCTTCCAGCCGCGCCGCAGCCGGGTGACCACCGGGCAGGCCGAGGCGCTGCGGCGGCTCTGGCCGGTGTGGGGCATGGACATCGACGGCCGAGGGGTGCTCGATCCGGGCGCGCTCTTCGACGGGCTGCCGGTCGTCCTGGAGATCGGCTTCGGGATGGGCGAGGCGACGGCACGGATGGCCGCCGCAGATCCCGGGACCGGCATCCTCGCCGTCGACGTGCACACCCCGGGCCAGGGCAATCTGCTCCGGCTCGCCGAGGAGAACGGGCTCTCCAACATACGGGTGGCCAACGGCGACGCGATCATCCTGCTCCGCGAGATGCTGCCCGCCGCGTCGCTCGACGGGATGCGCGTCTACTTCCCCGACCCCTGGCCCAAGAAGCGGCACCACAAGCGCCGGCTGATCCAGCAGGAGTTCCTCACCCTGGCCGCGCCCCGGCTGAAGCCCGGGGCCGTACTGCACTGCGCGACCGACTGGGAGCCGTACGCCGAGCAGATGCTCGCCGAGCTCACCGCGCATCCGGACTTCGAGAACACGGCGCCGGACGGCGGCTACGCGCCCCGGCCCGCCTTCCGGCCGCTGACCCGGTTCGAGGGCCAGGGGCTCGACAAGGGGCACGTGGTGCACGACCTGCTGTTCCGCCGTACCGGGAGCCGTGCCGGAAGCCGTACCGGGATTCCCTCCGCGACTCCTCCCGGAGATCACATCTGACACCGGTGTTCGGGCACGGGCCCTCGCCGGGTGTCGGTGCCCCTCGTTAGGGTCATCAGGTGTCAGAACCGTTCCAGCGGAGCCCCGGACCGCCGCGCCTCGACCCCGAGCGCCCCGATCCGGGGCCGGCCATCCCCGTCTACGAGCAGCAGGAGCTGCGCGGCGACCTGTGGAGCGCCGTGCCCGAGCCCGCCCGCAGGCGTTACCGGCCGACGCGCGCGTTCTGGCGCAGGAGGGCGGTCAGGGCCTGGGCGGTGATCACCGTACTGGCGCTCTGCGCGCTGGTGATCCTCGCGCTCGTCCGGGAGCAGACCGGGCCGCAGGGCTTCCTGGTGGGCCTCGGGCTCGCCGTCCTGCCCGTACCGCTGCTGGCGGCCGCTTTCCGCTGGCTGGACCGGGTCGAGCCGGGACCGTGGCGGAATCTGCTGTTCGCCTTCGCCTGGGGCGCCTTCGCGGCGGCGCTCGTCGCGATCATCGCGAACTCCTTCGCGACGGAGTGGATCGCCACCGCCACCGCGGACCCGGCGGGCGCGGAGTCGCTGGGCGCCACGGTGATAGCGCCGGTCGTCGAGGAGAGCGCGAAGGCCACGGCGATCCTGCTGATCTTCCTCTTCCGCAGACGCAGCTTCACGGGGCTGGTCGACGGCGTCGTGATCGCCGGATTCAGCGCCACCGGCTTCGCGTTCACGGAGAACATCCTCTATCTGGGCAACGCCTTCGGCGAGGACCAGAGCCAGGGATACTCCGGGCTGAACTCGGTCACGGCGGCCACCTTCTTCGTACGGATCGTGATGTCGCCGTTCGCGCACCCGCTCTTCACCGCGGCGACGGGCATCGGCTTCGGCCTGGCGGCGATGGCGGCCCGGCGGCAGAAGATCCGCCGCGTGGTCCTCCCGCTGCTCGGGCTGGTCCTCGCGATGGGCATGCACGCCCTGTGGAACGGCTCGGGGTCGCTCTTCGGCCCCTTCGGCTTCTACGCCGTGTACGGGGCCTTCATGGTCCCGGTCTTCGGGCTGCTGACCTGGCTGGTGATCTGGAGCCGGCAGCGCGAGCTGCGCACACTCGCGGCCGAGCTGCCCGCGTACGCCGCCGCGGGATGGCTGGCCGCGGCCGCGCCCCCCGCGCTCTCCTCGATGCGGGCGCGCTCCATGGCGCGGGGGTTCGCGGGGCGTCACCACGGGCCCGCGGCGGCGCGGACGGTCGCGGAGTACGAGGCGTTCGCGACGTCCCTGGCGTTTCTGCGCCACCGGGCCGGGCGGGACCCGGTCGGCCCGGACTTCGTGGAGCGCGAGCAGGAGCTGCTGCACCACCTGTGGGAGCGCAAGGAGATAGCCGGGCCCGCGCTGACCTACGCGGCGCGGGCCACGGGCCGGGTACGGGTGCCGCCGCCGTACATCGACTACGACGGCTACAACCCGTACCGCCAGTACTGACACCCGCCGGTACCGACGGGTGTCCAGGCGTGACCTCCGTCAGGCGGGGGTCACGGTCGGGCGGAGGCGGCGGTCAGGCGGAGGCGGCGGTCAGCTTCGCCAGTTCCTCCGCCGTCAGCTCCAGCTCCGCGCCCGCGAGCAGCGCCGGAAGCTGCTCGACCGTGCGCGCGGAGGCGAGCGGCGCGACGACGGTCGGCTGCGCCGCCAGCCAGGCGAGCGCGACGGTGGCGACCTCGGCGCCGCGCGCCGCGGCGATCCGGTCCAGCGCGGCGAGCACCTTGACGCCCCGCTCGGACTCCAGGTACGCGCCCGCGCTCCCGGCCCGCGCGCTCTCCACCTGGGTGCCGGGGCGGTACTTACCGGTCAGGAAGCCGGAGGCGAGGGCGAAGTACGGCACGACGGAGAGGCCGTGACGGACCGCGGCGTCCCGCAGGGGGCCCTCGTACGTGTCGCGCGAGACCAGGTTGTAGTGCGGCTGGAGCGCGACGTACCGGGCCAGCCCCTCGCGCTCCGCGAAGGCGATCGAGGCGTCCAGCCGCTCCGCGCTGATGTTGGAGGCGGCGACGGCGCGCACCTTGCCCTCCGTGACGAGCTGGTCGAGGGCGGTGACGATCTCCTCGACCGGGACGTCCGGGTCGTCGAAGTGCGTGTAGTACAGGTCGATGTAGTCGGTACGGAGCCGCCGCAGCGACTCCTCGGCCCCGGCCTTGATGGTGGCCGCCTTCAGCCCCTTGAACTCCGGGTGCGCGCCCACCTTCGTCGCGAGGAGCACGTCGGAGCGGTTGCCGCGCGCGGCGAACCACTCGCCGAGGACGGACTCGGACTCACCACCGGAATGGCCGTCCACCCAGGCCGAGTAGACGTCCGCGGTGTCCACGAAGTTGCCGCCCGCGGCGGTGTACGCGTCGAGGACGGCGAAGGACTCCGTACGGTCCGCGGTCCAGCCGAAGACGTTGCCGCCGAGGGCGAGCGGGAAGACCTTGAGGTCGGAGGAGCCGAGTGTGCGCAAAGTCGTCATGCGTCACTTCAACCCCGCCGCAGAGCGCCTTATTCCGTTTCGGGGCGCTCCGGGCGGTCCTGCTGCTCCTGCCGCCCTCAGGACCGGGAGGTCTCAGGACCAGAGGTTCCAGGACCGGGGCTTCGGCCTCAGGGATTGATTCCCTTGCCGTTCAGCCACGCCATCGGGTCGATGCCCGTGCCGCCCGCCGTGTGGACCTCCAGGTGGAGGTGGGGCCCGGTCACGTTGCCGGTCGCGCCGACGCGGCCGATGACCTCGCCGGTGGAGACCTTCTGCCCGGCGCTGACGGAGAGCGAGGACTGGTGCGCGTACCAGACCTCCGTGCCGTCCTCCAGCTCCAGGACCGTGCGGTAGCCGTACGAACCCGACCAGCCGGCCGACTTGACGGTGCCGCTGTGCACGGCCTTGACGGGGGTGCCCGTCGGCGCCGCGAAGTCCAGGCCGGTGTGGTAGCCGGAGGACCAGAGGGAACCGGACTGGCCGAAGGAGGAGGTGAGGGTGTACGAGGAGGTGGGGAGGGAGTAGCTGGCCGCCAGCTTGGCGAGACGCTCCTGCTCGGCCTTGGCCTTGGCCTCCGCCTCGGCCTTCTTCTTGGCCGCCTCGATCTTCTTCTCCGCGTCGTTCTGCCGCGCCTTGGCCTGGCTCGCGGCCTTCTCGGCGGCCGCGTCCTCCTCCGCCGCCTTCTGCGTCGCGTCGGCCTTCGCCTGCTGCCCCTCGGCCTGCTGGAGGATGCGGGCGCGCAGCGCCTCGCCGGCGTCGGTGGCGCCCTGCTCGGCGTCCGCGGCGGTCAGACCGGCGGTGCTCAGGGGCGCACGGGCCAGCACGTCCGACGCGGACTCCGCGTCGTCCGACCCCAGGGAGCCCATCCCCGGCAGGGACTTGGCGTCGGGAAGGTTGTCCGCGATGGCGTCGGGCAGGGATATGGAGACCGCGGGCTTGTCCTGCGCGGTGGCGATGCCGCCCGCGCCGACGGCGGCGATGACGCCGACCCCCAGGACCGTGGAGCTACGGGCGAGCCCGCTGCGCTGCTTGGCGACGCGGTGCCTGCCGCGTACGGGGCGGATGGACTCCTCGGTGGGATTCCACTCCCCCCAGGTCCCGGGCGCCTCGTTCTCACTGCCGCTGCCGAAGGAGTGGGTTTCGAAGGTGACCGTGGGGGCAGGCTTGTTGGACGCCACTGAGGCGTGCTCCTTTCCTTCCTTCTCGCCTACCGGGTTAGCTGACGGGTTCGGAGCAGGAAGGTCTCCTACGGGTGTCCCCTGCCGCGCGAGGCGGCAGGTAACTCCCGATTCACCCCAATTGGTGGTTCCCCGGTTCCCTCGCGGGATTCGGCGCGTGCGCACGGTGCCATCTCTGGCGACGGCTGGGACAACCGCGCTGCGTTATCGAACGTTAATAGAGACCAGGGCCTTATTCCAAGCTGTTCCCGATGATCGTTAACGACTTCGCAACGGACGTACCGGGACACAAGAACGCGCATCCGGGCGAGTTGATCGGCGCTCGAAGCACATTGACCCGCCTCGCATACTTGACGGTATGTCAAACGTTATGCGGAGGGATACTCATCGGTCACCATGAGTGACGCCGCGCGCTCAGGGCACGATCGGCATCGTCCTGCGCCGCTCCGGCTCCCCCTCCGAGGGCCGGCTGACCGCCAGCAGCGCCATGTCGTCCTGGCTGCCGCCGCCCGTGTGCCGCCGCACGTCGTCGATCAGCGCCTGGAGCATTTCGTCGGGCCCCTGGAAGATCCGCCCGTCCAGCCGCTCGCGCGGGACGTAGAAGATCCCGTGCGCGTCGCGCGCCTCGGTGAGCCCGTCCGTGTAGAAGAGCAGCGTCGCGCCGTCGGGGTACGGGGACTGCTCGGCCCGGTCGGGCCACGCGCCCAGCTCGCTCATGCCGAGCGGCAGCGCGGGGTCGTGCGCCGCCAGCATCCGTACGGCGCCGTCGTGACAGATCAGCGGCTCGGGATGGCCTCGGTTGACGAGCCGCACGACGCCCTCGCCGTGCGGAATCTCCGCCAGTACGGCCGTGGTGAACCCTTCGAAGACATCGAGCCCGTCCCGCCGCGTCCCCTCCCTCAGAAGTGAGCGCTCCAGCCGCTGCGCGACGCCCTCCAGCGAGCTCTCCTGCTCCGCCGCCTCCCGGAACGACCCGATGATGACGGCGACCGCCTCGACCGCCTCCAGCCCCTTCCCCCGTACGTCGCCGACGACCAGCCGCACCCCGTACGGCGTGTCCTGCACGGCGAACAGGTCACCGCCGATGAACGCGCCCTCCTGCGCCGCCTCGTACCGCGCCGCCACCCGCAGCCCGCCGATCCGCTCCGCGGGTCTGGGCAGCACGGCGCGCTGGGCGGTCTCGGCGATGACGCGGGCGGAGGCGAGCCGCTCGCCGCTGCGTCTGACGACGCCGTTGATGTAGAGCGCGAGGGCGGAGACGACGAGCACCGTCAGCAGTTCACTGATCGACACCACCGTGGTGAGCGTGTTGGTATGCGCACGGAGCGCGATCTCGGCGGCGAGCGACGCCACGGCCACCAGCAGGGTGCCGAACAGCGGATAGAACGGGGCCGCGGTCAGCGGGGCGGCGGCGAAGAGCGGCGCCGAGGTGACCCTTGTCGGCGTCGCCAGGTCGAGGATGACCCCGCCGATGATCACCAGGGCGGGCAGGAACCGGACGAGCCGCCGCCCGGCCAGTCGCCGCGCGTACGGGCCGGCCGGACCGTACGGCGCCCGGTCCGCCGCCCGGCCCAGGTCGCTGGCGGGATCCCGGCGATGGTCCCGCCCGTACGTGCCGGTCGCCCAGAACCCCGCGGCGTCGGCGCCCAGAATCCCGGCGCCGTCGGCGTCCCGTCTGCTTCTGCCGCCGAGGCGTTCTCCGATTCTCCTGAGCTTCCCCACCAGTCGTCTCCTGCCCGTTCCGCCGACGGCTGCGGACGGCACCGCGCTCCACCCAGGCTGGCCGCCGCCGCGGCGGGCGGCGACCCGCGGTCGGCCGACTGGGCTACGGAGACCGATGCGAGGGCACGGAGGCCGATGTGGAGACGCTCAGTCGGTCAGGTGGCGCTCGGCGTACACCTTCATGGCGTCCCGCACGAGCACAGCCGTACCTTCACCGTACTTGTCATACGCCGCGGTGAAACGTGGATCATCGACGTACAGGGCCGTGACTCCGATGACATAAGACCTGGTGGGCTCCATGGTCACCGCCAGCCAGTCGCAGTGACGCCGGGCGATCGCCTGCGCCTCCTCACCGGACGCGTCGTGCCCTGCCGCGGCCGCACGCCCCCAGTCGCGGGCGATCGACTCGTGCCGCTCCTGGAACGCCCGGCGCTCCTCCTCACCGAGCGAGCGCCACCAGCGGTCGCCCTTCTCGTAGGCGGGGCGGCCCCACCTCTCGGTGACCTCCTGCTCGTACCGCGTGTGCGCGAAGCCGTCGAGCACTTCCTCTGCCATGAGTTCCTCTCCGCTCTCGGTCTTGTGGAGAGTGGTCCGCACCGACGCGATCAGCCGACCGATGCGCTCGCGCTCCTGCTCCAGCAGCCCCAGATGGCCGCGCAGGGCGGCGGCCGTGTCCTGCTGGCCGTCGAGGATCCGGGCGATGTCCGGCAGCCCGAGACCCAGCCCCCGCAGCAGCAGGATCCGCTGCAGCCGGACCAGGGCCTCCTGGTCGTAGTACCGGTATCCGTTGACGCCGGTCCTGCTGGGCTCCAGCAGCCCCAGCTCGCCGTAGTGCCGGAGCGTACGGCTCGTCGTACCGGCCTTCTTCGCGATGTCCTGGATCGACCACTCCATGACATTCACGGTAGAAGTTGACGTTACGTAAAGGTCAAGCGCGAGCCCGGGACACGGATCCCCGGGGACGCGGATCAGGGAACGGGAACACGACGAAGGCCCGGATTCACCAGGAATCCGGGCCTTCGTCTTCTTCGCAGTAGCGGGGACAGGATTTGAACCTGCGACCTCTGGGTTATGAGCCCAGCGAGCTACCGAGCTGCTCCACCCCGCGCCGTTGAAGATGACTCTACGCCATCCGGAGCAAGATCATTACCAATTCCGCGGTCACGGCCGAAAGGGCGCCCAGCCGGGCCGAACGACAGGCCCTAGGCGGCCTCGACGACATCCGCCCGCACGGCGGCGGCCCACTCCACCAGCAGCCGCTGGTAACGCTCCTGCTCGGCCGAGGACAGCGCACTGCCCGCACGCGCCCACAGCGCGCGGATCTCCGCGTTCACCACAGCGGCGGATCTGACAGGGGACGGGGACGCGGACTCCGGGGTGGCAGCAGAAGCGAACATGGGACCAAGGCTACGGCCGGCCACTGACAATCGGCGGAGCGTGGCGCCTGCGCCCGGTCCGGCACCCGGCACCCGGCACCCGGCACCCGGCACCCGGCAGTCAGCACCCGGCACCGTCCGCCTCACACCACCACGGTGTACTCGTGCGCGGGGCCTCCCTGCCACTCCACCCAGGCCGGGTCGTCCAGCAGCTCCCAGGCGTCGGGCAGCCCGGCCAGCCGCAGGAATTCGACCAGGTGGTCGTCGGAGTGGGCGAGTCCCATGATCTGCCCGCGGACCGTGACCCGCCGCCCGCCCGTCCCTGACGCCCGGTGGACGACGATCGGTGCATCACTCATACGGCCAAGAGTGCGACGATCTCGCCCGGTCCGCAGCATCTGGGGCGCGCTATCTTCCGTACCGGCCTGTAGCGTGCGTCACATTCGCCCCCGGGGCCCCTCAGGGCTCTCGGACCCCCCGGCCCCCTCGGACCCCACGGCTCCTCCCCCGGGCTCCACGGACGTCTCACCCCAGAACGGCGAAAACCTCGTCGATCGCGGCGCAGGTCCGGTCGGTGTCGTCGTCCGTCACGGCGGCCGACACGAACCAGCAGGCCAGGCCGTGCGCGTTGATGTGGATGCCGCGGCGCAGCAGCTCGTGGCGGAAGAGGTCGTACCGCCGCCGGTCCAGGTGGAGCGTGTCGCGGTAGTGGCGGGTGGGGGCGCCGCCCGGTGAGAACACCACCTGGAACATCGCGCCGACGCCCTGCACCGCGCACTCCACCCGGTGGTCGGTGGCGGCCCTGCGGATGGTCTCCATGATCCGCCGGCCGGTGTCGTCGATCTTCTTGACGACGGCGGGGTCGGCGAGCGCGGTGAGGGTGACGAGGGCGGCGGTGGCGCAGAGCGGTGAGGCGTTGTACGTACCGCCGTGCTCGACCCGGCCGTTGGCGAGCGCGGCCATCACCTCGTGGCGGCCCGCGAAGGCGGCGATGGGCAGCCCGCCGCCGAGGGCCTTGGAGTAGACGGCCAGGTCGGGCACGACGTCGTACAAGGCCTGTGCGCCGCCCGGGCCGGTCCGGAAGCCGGTGCAGACCTCGTCGAAGACGAGCAGGATGCCGCGCGCCGTGCACTCGTCGCGCAGGAAGCGCAGGTAGCCGGGGCCGGGCATGGTGCAGGCGTTGTTGGCGACGATGGGTTCGCAGATGACGGCGGCGAGTTCGCCGCGGTGGGCGTCGAGTACGGCGACGAGGGCGTCCGGGTCGTTCCACGGGCAGACGACGACATCGCCGCTGACACCGGACGGGATGCCCGGGGAGTGCGGCACGGAGTGCGGGGCGCCGTAGGGCCCGGCCGCCGCCTCGGGGGGCCGGTTGGAGATCGCGAGGGTGTCCGTCCAGCCGTGGTGGTGCCCCTCGAACTTGAGCACCTTCGAGAGCCCGCTGTGGCCGCGCGCGGCCCGTATCGCCCCCTGGACCGCCTCCGAGCCGGAGTTGGCGAAGCGGACGAGATCGGCGCAGGGGACCATCGCGCGGATGAGTTCGGCGAGTTCGACCTCGGGCACGTTGCAGGTGCCGAACATGGTCCCGTCGGCGAGGACCCCGGTGAGGGCGTCGGTGAGCGCCGGGTGCGCGTGCCCGAGGACCGCGCTTCCGTGCGCGGCGAGATAGTCGACGTACTCGTTTCCGTCCGCGTCCCGGATACGGGCGCCGGAGCCGCTGGTGATGTACAGCGGATACGGATGCGGCCCGGTGGAGGTGAGCCGTGCGGAAGAACTGATTCCGCCCGCAAGGGATTTCTTGGCCCGCTCGAACAGTGCACCGCTGCTCGCGGTCCCGCCGAGCGCGGGAACGCCGGAAACAGGTAAGCCGGATGGATTCATGGGTTTCATGTGTCGCTCCTGCCCGGGAATCTGTTCGAAATAATCGACCAAGCTGACGGACCTGCCGGACCCGACGCACTCGACATACTCGACGGCCCCGACGGATTCACGTTTCGTCGCCCGGATCCGCATCTCGACGGGATCACGGCCGGCCCCCGGACTCGTCGACTCTCGTCTCCGTCTTCGCGGAGATCCAGAATGCGGTGAAAGGAAGTCAGGCATGACTGAATCCGCTGAATTGGCCGAAAAAATCGTGATCGCCGTCGCGGGCGGAGCGGATCAGGTGGCGGCCGGTGGGCGGGCGATTCCGATGATTGACGGGGAGGCCGGGGTGCTCCGGTCATTGATGAGGAAGTCGAAGCGGCGGATCTCGTCCACGGCGAACCCCGCTTCGATGATCGCGCGTTCCGTGTCGCGGGTGAGATTGCAGCCGCCGCACAACAGCCGCCAGGGCGGATTCAGCATCCTCTGCCGGCGGAAGGCGCTCCGCTTCCGCGACCGGACGTGCTCGTAGAAGCGCAGCTCTCCGCCCGGCTTGAGGACGCGCGCGGCCTCGGCGAGCGAACCCGGCACGTCCGGGAGGGTGCACAGCACGAGCGAGATCACGGCCGCGTCGAAGCTTCCGTCCGGTACGGGAAGCTCCTCGGCCCGGCCGGACAGCACTCGAACCGGTACGGCCGCTCCGGCGACGGCCTGTTCCGCGAGGGCGCGCAGCCGGGGCTCGGGCTCCACCGCGACCACTTCTGCCACCTCGGGCGGATAGTGCCTGAAGTTCGCGCCCGTACCCGCACCGATCTCGATCACCCGGCCTCGTACGCCGGCGAGGAGTTCTCGGCGGTGCTCGACGGAACCGTGCGCCTCGGCGAAGGCGTTGACGCGCGGATAGATCCGTGCGAACAGCGGATGCGACACCGCTTTGGCCATGGCGGACTCCTTGCCGGTGTGGTGTAGGGGGGCAGGCATCCGGCGCCTGACCTCCTCACACTAGGAGTGCCCTTTTTGAGGCGTCCGATACGGCACGCCCCTTCTGTTCTGCTGTCATCGACCCGATCCACCCGGGCGTACATGCCCCCGAACAACGGAGCGCCCCGATCAGTCGAACTCGATCGGGGCGCTCCGCCGCAGGTCGGAGAGGTTTCCCCGCGCCTGCTGCCGGTAGGCCGTGTGGGACTCGAACCCACAACCAACGGATTAAAAGTCCGCTGCTCTGCCAATTGAGCTAACGGCCCTCGACACAACACACACGAGCATAGCCCGCCCGGGAGCGTGCGCCGATCGGGTATGCCCCTGTGGGGATGTCGCGCGGCGCGGAGCAGACGCGGACCGGACGCGGAGCAGGCGCGGGAAGAGGGTGTGCGGGGCGGAGTCGGAGAACGGGCCAGGGCCCGTGCCGGCCACCCTGGGGGTGGGGCGCGGGCCCTGGTGGAGGGTCAGGAGCGGCGGCGGTCAGCCGTTGCGCTTCCAGCGGGGCTTGTCGTCACGACGGCCGAAGGAGCCGGTGCCGGTGCCCGTCGTGCCGCCGCGGTGGTCGTCGCGGCGGGTGGCCGGGCGGTCGTGGCCGCCGGCGCGGAAGCCGCCGGAGGGGCGGTCGTCGCGGCGGTCGCGGTTGAACGGGCGGTCGCTGCCGCCCCGGTGGTCCCGGCGCTCGAAGGGACGGGCACCGCGGTCGTCCCGGCGGTCGCCGCCCCGGTCGTCACGGCGGTCGCGGTTGAAGCCGCCGCGCTGCTCGCCGCCCCGGTCATCCCGGCGGAAGCCGCCGCGGTCGTCCCGGCGGTCGTCACGGCGCTGGAAGCCACCGCGGTCGCCGCCCCGCTCGTCCCGGCGGTCGTCGCGGCGGAAGCCGCCCGCGGGCCGGTCGTCACGGCGCTGGAAACCGCCGCGGTCACCGCCCCGGTCACGGTCGCCACCGCGGTCGTCGCGCGGCGTGTAACCCCGCGCGCCGCCCCGGCCGCTGCGCTCGCCCCGGTCGTCCCGGCGGCCGAAGTTGCCGCGCTCGTCGCGCGGCGTCGCCTGCTGCGGTACGGACGCCGCCGCGGCGGCCTCCTCGACCGCGCGCTCGGCCTCGGCCGTCACCGCGGCGACCGCGGCCTCCGGGTCCTCGCCCCGCTCGCGCGCGGCGCGGGCGACCAGCCGGCCGGCCTCCTCGCGCAGCTCGGTGGCGCGCCGCTGGGCGCGCTCCAGCTGCTTGGTCAGGTCGGCGGCCTCGCGCTCGGCCTGCTTGGCCGCGTTGTTCGCGGAGTCCGCCTGGACCTCGGTGAGCGACCGGGCGCCGGTGATCTCGGCGACCTCCGGGTCGAACGCGCCGGCGCCGCCGACCATGTGGCGCGAGGCGTCGACGCCCGCGTCCTCCATCAGCCGGAAGATCTGCCGGCGCTGGTGCGGCAGCGCCAGCGAGACGACGACACCGGACTTGCCGGCCCGCGCCGTACGGCCCGAGCGGTGCAGGTAGTCCTTGTGGTCCCCGGCCGGGTCCACGTTGAGCACCAGGTCGATGCCGTCCACGTGGATACCGCGGGCGGCGACGTCGGTGGCGACGAGGGCGTTGACGTAACCGTCCTTGAAGTCGGCCAGCGTCCGCGTCCGCGCGCCCTGCGTCATGCCGCCGTGCAGCGCGTCGGCCTTCACGCCCGAGTCGCGGAGCTGCTCGGCGATCCGGTCCGCGCCGAGCTGCGTCCGTACGAAGATGATCGTGCGGCCCTTGCGGGCGGCGATCGCCGCGGTGACCGGGGCCTTGTCCTTCGGCTTCACGACGAGGACGTGGTGCGTCATCGTCGTGACGTTGCCCTGGGCGCTGTCGACCTCGTGGCTGACCGGGTCGGTCAGGTAGCGCTTGACCAGCGAGCTGATCTCGTTCTCCATCGTGGCGGAGAAGAGCATGCGCTGGCCACCGGCCGGCACCAGGTCGAGCAGCTCGGTGACCTCGGGCATGAAGCCCAGGTCCGACATCTGGTCGGCCTCGTCGAGGATCGCGATCTGGATCTGGTCGAGCGAGCAGGCGCGGCGGTTGATCAGGTCGCGCAGCCGGCCCGGGGTGGCGACGAGGATGTCGACGCCGCGCTCCAGGGCGTAGATCTGGTTGCTCATCGACGTACCGCCGCAGACGACCTTCATCTTCAGGCCGAGCACGTCGCCGTACGGCTGGAGCGCGTCCGCGACCTGCATCGCCAGCTCACGCGTCGGCGTGAGGATGACGCCGCGGGGCTTCTTCTTCTCGGTGTGGCCGCCCGCCAGCGTGGCGAGCAGCGGCAGGCCGAAGGAGAGGGTCTTGCCGGAGCCGGTACGGCCGCGGCCCAGGATGTCCTTGCCGGCCAGGGCGTCCGGGATGGTCGCGGCCTGGATCGGGAAGGGGGCGGTGACGCCGTTCTGCGCGAGCTTGCGGACGATGCCGTCGGGCAGGCCCAGGTCGCCGAAGGTGATGCCGGGGGCCTTCTCCGACGCCTCGTCGGACTCGGTCGTCCCGGGGGCCTCCGCGGCCTCGTCGAGGACCTCGGTCACCTCGGGCGCCTCGGTGAGCTCCGCCACATCGGCGGAGACGGCGGCCTCTTCGGCCTCGGCGCTCTCGGGCATGACGGCGCGGTCAGTACTGGAAATGGACATGCGAAATGCGAAACCTTCCGGAGTCTCGGCACGCGCCCAAACTCCGTGAAATTCGCAAATCGACCGCCTCAATGCGGTCAGCCACGGCAAGGGAGAGTACGCGCCACGCGGCGCTCTTCTGTGTCGGCGCCGGGCAATGATCAAACGATCTACTACCATACGCACCCACCCCCCACTTAGGCAAACCAGGCCCCCGCCGCCGAGGTGCGGAAACGCGAAAGAGACGCGCCTCACACCGGCCCGGGCCGGGCCGACGCCGACGGCTCCTTCAGCATCCCCTCCCCGTCCGCCAGGGACAGCGCTCCCGTCCGCATGCCCGCCGCCGGCGAGGCCGACGGCGGCTCCTGCGGCTTCGTCGGCTCCGGCTCGGGGTCCGGGTCCTCCGGTACGGGGGAGGGCGTGGGCTGCGATACGGGCGGCGGCGCGGAGCGCGTGGGCTCCCTGGTCGGTACGGGCTCGTTCCCCGGCGCGGTCGGCTTCCCCTCCCCCGGCTCCGGCCCGGGCCCGGTGGACGGCCCCGGCGCGGGGGCGTCCGGCGAACCGGCCGCGGGCGAGGCCTCCTTGCCCCGCTCGACCGCCGGGGCGGCCCCGTCCCCCGCCCCGCCCTTGCCGTCCGGCCCCGCGTCGCCGCCCGCCTCGGCGTGCCCCGTACCGCCGCCGCTCTTCTCCGTATGGCCCGGCCAGGCGTCGGACCGGCCGGCTCCGGCGGCGGCGCCCGTACCGCCGTCGGGTTCCGCGGCGGCGGCGCCGGTACGGTCCGGCGAGCGCGACGGGGCCGGGCTCCCGGCGTCCTCGCCGACGCTCATACAGCCCGCGGAGGACAGGGCCGCCAGGGACGTGACGATCCAGACGGCGAGACGGCCTGGGGCGGACAACTGGCGCACGAGCGGCACCTCCGGGGCACGGGAACGGCTCTCCCCGCCATCGGCGGGGGAAGGTCGACCTGCCCAACTCCCTTTTCGCCGCCAGGGACACGCCCGGGTCACACGGAGCCGTCGACGATCTTGCCGGGGCGCGGATCTGCCGGACAATGGCCCTGTGCTGGAGATGACACGCGAGACCTTCGAAGAACTGGTGAGCCAGGCCCTCGACCGGATCCCCCCGGAACTGACCAGGGTCATGGACAACGTCGCCGTCTTCGTCGAGGACGAGCCGGACCCCTCCGACCCCGAACTCCTCGGGCTGTACGAGGGGACGCCCCTCACCGACCGGGGCGAGTGGTACGCCGGTGTCCTGCCCGACCGCATCTCCATCTACATGGGTCCCACCCTGCGGTACTGCGAGAGCACGGAGGACGTCGTCCACGAGGTCTCCGTGACCGTCGTCCACGAGATCGCCCACCACTTCGGCATCGACGACGACCGGCTCCACGAGCTCGGCTGGGGCTGATCCCGTACGGGCCGGGGCGCGGGCCCCCGTCCCGCCTCCGTACCCGGACTACTCCTGTTGGCGGCGGCCAGGCATGGCGGACCGGCGCCCCGGGCATACGCGCCCAATGGACCGTGATGTCCGGCGCCTCCCTCCGCGCGCCCTCCGCGCTCTCCGCGCCCTGCGCTCCGCGCTCCCGGCGCTCCCGCGCATCACGGGCCGTCTCCGTCCCCGCCGCCCCACCGACCTCACCAGTTCCCTCGTCGAGGTCCACCCCCCGCGCCCCCTCGCCCGCGCGCTCGGCATGGTCGCCGTCGTCCTGTTCGGCGCCTGGCTCGGGCTGCTGATCGTCGGCAGCGTGCTGACGCCCGTCGGGCCCATGGACACCCGGATGACGCTCCGCCCCTCCCTCACCGGCGGCACGAAGATCAATGTCTCGCCGCTGGGCGCGCTGGAACTGGCCACGCACACCGGGCCCGTGCGGCTGGACGTGGACGTGGACCAGCTCGACCCGGTCCGCTCCACCGCCCTCGTGGAGCACCCCGAGCGGCTCTCCGGGCTGCAGAGCGAGATCAGCCGCGACGTCAGGACCGGCACGACCGAGCTGGCCGTACGCTCCGTCGTCGCCGTCGTCTCGGGCGCGACCGCCCTCGGCCTCGCCGTCTACCGCCGGCCCCGCCGCGCCCTCGCCGCCGGCGGCCTCGCGTTCACGCTGCTGGGCGCCTCCGCCGCCGGCGCGTACGCCACCTGGAACCCGCAGTCGGTGCTGGAGCCGAAGTTCTCCGGGCTGCTCTCCTCCGCGCCCCAGGTCGTCGGCAACGCCCGCTCGATCGTCTCCGACTTCGACGTCTACCAGAAGGAGCTGGCCCGGCTGGTCACCAACGTGACCAAGCTGTACGACGCCACGTCCTCGCTCCCCACCTTCCAGCCCGACCCGGCCACCCTCCGCGTCCTGCACGTCTCCGACATCCACCTCAACCCGGCGGCGTGGCACATCATCGGCTCGCTCGTGGAGCAGTACGGGATCGACGTGATCATCGACTCGGGCGACACGATGGACCACGGCACCTCGGCCGAGAACACCTTCCTCGACCCGATCGAGGACCTCGGCGTCCCCTATGTCTGGGTACGCGGCAACCACGACTCGGACCGTACGCAGGAGTACCTGGAGCGCACCCGGAACGTGCACGTCCTGGACGAAGGCCGGGCCGTCTCGGTCGGCGGGATCCGGATCGCCGGCACGGGCGACCCGCAGTTCACCCCGGACCGCTCCAGGGAGGTCCAGGGCGACCCGGCCGAGCGCATGGCGGGCATCCGGCTCGCGTCGGCCCTGCGCGACCAGGAGCGGGCCGGCACCCCGGTGGACATCGCGGTCGCCCACGACCCGCTGGCCGCGGAGCAGACGGACGGGGTGGTCCCGCTCGCCCTGGCAGGACACGTGCACCACCGCGAGACGCGGATACTGCCGTACGGCACCCGGCTGAAGATCGAGGGCTCGACGGGCGGCGGCGGGCTGCGCGCGCTGCAGAACCAGAAGCCGGAGAAGGTCCGCGCCTCCGTGCTCTACCTGGACCGGACGACCAAGCGGCTCCAGGCGTGGGACGAGATCACGCTCGGCGGCCTCGGGCTGACGACGGCCGAGGTCAGCCGTCACCTCCCGGAGGAGGCGGGGAAACCCGGCGCGGAGTCCGGTACGGACCCCGGCACCGACGCGAGTACGGGTCCCGGCGGGGGTCCCGGTACGGGGCGGGGTACCGGTGCCCCTTCCGGTCCGCCCGGCACCGCGTCCCCCTCGGGCACCGGGCCGGGTCTCCCCGTCCCCGAGCCGTGACCGGCCTCGCCCCCGGCCCGGGGAACTCCCCGCGAAAACGGCCCCCAAGAGGGCCCCGTAAACCGTTTTGGCGATAGCTCCCCGCATCACATATGCTTCGGACGTCCCCGACGCGCTGGAAAGCGCCCAGGCGGGCCCTTAGCCCTCATCGTCTAGTGGCCCAGGACGCCGCCCTTTCAAGGCGGTAGCACGGGTTCGAATCCCGTTGGGGGCACGCAACACCATGTGCGAGACTAGTGCTCGCACATTGCTTGGTCCTGTGGAGCAGTTTGGAGTGCTCGCCACCCTGTCAAGGTGGAGGCCGCGGGTTCAAATCCCGTCAGGACCGCTTGCAGCCGCGAGGCTGCGTGGCTGGGTAGCTCAGTTGGTACGAGCGATCGCCTGAAAAGCGATAGGTCGCCGGTTCGATCCCGGCCCCAGCCACCACCGCCCGCAAGGGTGTCAAGCCCCCGCCCGGGGAATCCGGCGGGGGTTTTTGCGTACCGCGCTGCGTACCGCGTCGCCTGCCGCGCAACCGTAGGTGCGCACCACTCCCTCTCCGGACGCCCGCCCCGCGACGAAATCGTTCGCCACCCCATCGGCCCGGGTGAGATCCTGGTTTCGGTATGTCTACTTCCTTCGCCGACCTCCAGACCCTGCTGGCCGACGTATCGCTGCGTGACGCGCAGCGGCTCGGCCGCCGTCTCGAAGGCGCCCGGCGCATCCGTAAACCCGAAGCGCGCCAGGCCGTGCTCGACGAGATCGCAGGTCAGGCCGGGAAGGCCGCCGAGCGGACGCGGCTGCGTGCCGGGCGGGTGCCCGCGGTCTCGTACCCCGAGCAACTGCCCGTCAGCCAGAAGAAGGACACGATCCTGGAGGCGATACGCGACCACCAGGTCGTGATCGTCGCCGGTGAGACCGGGTCGGGCAAGACGACCCAGATCCCCAAGATCTGCCTGGAGCTGGGCCGCGGCGTCCGCGGGATGATCGGGCACACGCAGCCGCGCCGGATCGCCGCCCGTACGGTCGCGGAGCGCGTCGCGCAGGAGCTGGACACCCCGCTGGGGGAGGCCGTCGGCTGGAAGGTCCGCTTCACCGACCAGGTCGACCAGGACGCGACCTTCGTCAAGCTGATGACGGACGGCATCCTGCTCGCGGAGATCCAGACGGACCGCGAACTGCTCGCGTACGACACCCTCATCATCGACGAGGCCCACGAACGCAGCCTCAACATCGACTTCCTGCTCGGGTATCTCGCCCAGCTGCTGCCCAGACGCCCCGACCTCAAGGTCGTCATCACCTCCGCGACCATCGACCCGGAACGTTTCTCCCGGCACTTCGGCGACGCGCCCATCGTCGAGGTCTCGGGCCGTACGTACCCGGTCGAGGTCCGCTACCGCCCGCTCCTGGAGGACGACAGCGCGGAGCGCGACCGGGACCAGATCACCGCGATCGCCGACGCCGTCGAGGAACTCCAGCGCGAGGCCCACGGCGACATCCTGGTCTTCCTCTCGGGCGAGCGGGAGATCCGCGACACCGCGGAGGCGCTCCAGAAGCTCTCGCACCGCGACACCGAGGTCCTCCCTCTCTACGCCCGGCTCTCGCACGCCGAGCAGAATCGGGTCTTCCAGCGCCACAGCGGACGCCGGATCGTCCTCGCGACCAATGTCGCGGAGACCTCGCTCACCGTCCCCGGCATCAAGTACGTGATCGACCCGGGCAACGCCCGGATCTCCCGCTACAGCCACCGCACCAAGGTCCAGCGCCTGCCGATCGAGAAGATCTCCCAGGCCAGCGCCAACCAGCGCAAGGGCCGCTGCGGCCGTACCTCCGACGGGATCTGCGTCCGGCTCTACTCCGAGGAGGACTTCGTCTCCCGCCCGGAGTTCACGGACGCCGAGATCCTGCGGACGAACCTGGCGTCCGTCATCCTCCAGATGACCGCGGCCGGCCTCGGCGACATCGAGAAGTTCCCCTTCATCGATCCGCCGGACCACCGCAACATCCGCGACGGTGTGCAGCTCCTCCAGGAGCTGGGCGCCTTCGACATGGCGGAGAAGGACCTGAAGAAGCGGCTCACCCCGCTCGGCCGCAAACTCTCCCAGCTCCCGGTGGACCCGCGGCTCGCCCGGATGGTCATCGAGGCCGACCGCAACGGCTGCGTACGGGAGGTGATGGTGATCGCCGCCGCGCTCTCCATCCAGGACCCGCGCGAGCGCCCCTCCGAGAAACAGGCGCAGGCCGACCAGCAGCACGCCCGCTTCAAGGACGAGACCTCCGACTTCCTCGCCTTCCTCAACCTCTGGCGGTACGTACGGGAGCGGCAGAAGACGCTGTCGTCCTCCGCGTTCCGCCGGATGTGCAAGACGGAGTACCTGAACTTCCTGCGGATCCGCGAGTGGCAGGACATCTATTCCCAGCTCCGCACGGTCGCCCGGCAGATGGGCATCCACCTCAACGAGGAGGACGCCGCGGAGCAGGCCGTCCATGTCTCGCTCCTCTCCGGACTGCTGTCGCACATCGGCATGAAGGACGTGAAGGAGAAGGACGCCTCGAAGAAGGACGGCGGGCGGGACGGGAAGGACGGCGCGCGGAAGGACGGCGGCAGGAACGAGTATCTGGGCGCCCGCAGCGCGAAGTTCGCGGTCTTCCCCGGCTCCGCCCTCTTCAGGAAGCCGCCGCGCTTCCTGATGTCGGCCGAGCTGGTGGAGACCTCCCGGCTCTGGGCGCGGGTCAACGCGCGGATCGAGCCCGAGTGGATCGAGCCGCTGGCCGGCCATCTCCTCAAGCGCACGTACAGCGAGCCGCACTGGGAGAAGGACGCGGCGGCCGTCATGGCGTACGAGAAGGTCACGCTGTACGGGGTACCGATCGTCACCCAGCGCAAGGTGAATTTCGGCCGAATCGACGCCGAGGCATCGCGGGAGCTGTTCATCCGTAACGCGCTGGTCGAGGGCGACTGGCGCACGCACCACCAGTTCTTCCATGACAATCGCAAACTGCTCGGCGAGGTCGAGGAGCTGGAGCACCGCGCCCGGCGCCGCGACATCCTCGTGGACGACGAGACGCTGTACGACTTCTACGACCGCCGCGTGCCGGAGAACGTGGTCTCCGGAGCGCACTTCGACTCCTGGTGGAAGGCGAAGCGGCGCGAGGAGCCGGAGCTGCTCGACTTCGAGCGGTCGATGCTCATCAACGAGAAGGCCGGCTCGGTCACCAAGGACGACTACCCGGACTCCTGGCGCCAGGGGCCGCTCAAGTTCCGGGTGACGTACCAGTTCGAGCCGGGCACGGACGCGGACGGCGTCACCGTCCACGTCCCGCTCCAGGTGCTCAACCAGGTCACCGCGGAGGGCTTCGACTGGCAGATCCCGGGGCTGCGCGAGGAGGTGGTCGTGGAGCTGATCCGGTCGCTGCCCAAGCCCGTACGGCGCCATTACGTGCCCGCTCCGAACTACGCGGCCGCCTTCCTGGACCGCGCCGTGCCCCTCCAGGAGCCGCTGCCGGTCACGCTGGCGCGGGAACTCCAGCGGATGGTCGGCGTGCCCGTCGCCGCCGAGGACTTCGATCTGAGCCGGATCCCGGACCACCTCAAGATCACCTTCCGGATCGTCGACGAGCGGCGCCGCAAGGTCGCCGAGGCGAAGGATCTGGAGGCGCTCAGGCTCCAACTGCGCCCCAAGGCCCGCAAGGCCCTCTCCCAGGCCGCCGCGGCCACCGCGGAGCGTTCGGGCGGGGAGACGATCGAGCGCACGGGGCTGACGGAGTGGACCATCGGCACGCTGGTACGGATCTTCGAGACCCATCCCCAAGCTCTCAACTCCGTTCGAGCAGGGGAGACCCCACTGGCCGGCCAGCCGGTGAAGGCGTACCCGGCCCTGGTCGACCAGGGCGCGACGGTGGCCGTACGGCTCTTCGACACGGAGGCCGAGCAGCGGCAGGCGATGTGGGCGGGCACCCGGCGGCTGATCATGCTGAACATCCCGGTCAACCCGGCGAAGTTCGCCTCGGACAAGCTCACCAACCAGCAGAAGCTGGCGCTGTCCCGCAATCCGCACGGATCGGTGCAGGCGCTCTTCGAGGACTGCGCGACGGCCGCCGCGGACAAGCTGATCGCGGACCACGGGGGCCCGGCGTGGGACGAGGAGTCGTTCCGGAAGCTGTACGACAAGGTGCGCGCCGACCTCGTCGACGCGACGGTGCGGACCGTCGGCCAGGTCCAGCAGATCCTGGCCGCATGGCAGTCCTGTGAGCGCCGCCTGAAGGCCACGAACAGCCTGGTGCTGGTCAACAACGTCCAGGACGTCAGGGACCAGCTCACGGCCCTCGTACCGGCCGGCTTCGTCACCCTCACGGGGCTGCGCAGGCTGCCGGACCTGATGCGCTACCTGGTGGCGGTGGACCGCAGGCTCCAGCAGATGCCGACGGCCGTCCAGCGCGACACCACACGCATGGAGAAGGTCCACGAGATGCAGGACGAGTACGCCTGGCTGCTCGAACAGCTGCCGCGGGGGCGACCGGTGCCGCGCGAGGTGCTGGACATCCGCTGGATGATCGAGGAGCTGCGGGTGAGCTACTTCGCGCACGCGCTGGGCACCGCGTACCCGGTCTCGGACAAGCGGATCGTGAAGGCGATCGACGCGGCGGCCCCGTGATGCCGGGGCCGCCAGCATCCAGTTCGACCGCACCCTCCGAGCTGCTGTAGAGTCTCGTTTCGCAGCCGCCACTACGGGGCCGCGAAACCTGGTCCTGTGGAGCAGTTTGGAGTGCTCGCCACCCTGTCAAGGTGGAGGCCGCGGGTTCAAATCCCGTCAGGACCGCATAAGAAGGGCCCGCATCCGATCACCGGATGCGGGCCCTTTGCCGTGCGCGGCCGTGTGCCGCGCGGGCGTACCGGGGTGTGCGGGCGCGGCTCCGGGACGTGCGCGGGCGTGTGCGTGCCGGTGCGCGGGCGTACGGACCCTGGTCGTTTTGCCGTACGCCGCGCTCGCCCGTCCCCGGCGGCGGACTCCATTGCATACGGCAAGCGCCGTCGACGCAGCAGTAACGCCGCAGTAATGGCGTGCCCAAATCCGGCGGGGCGGGGGCGATCCGTCTTGACGGGGTTCACGGCCCGGGGTACCTAAGCAGAAGGCCCCTTGTCCTTCGCATCCCGGGGCCGCACCGGGGGTGGTGTGCGTGACCGCATCGACAGCGAGGCCGGCGAATCGGACCCGGCCCGTGAGGCAGACGAAACATGAGACGGGCGCGCTGCTGCGCGCCCACCTGGCGGCCGCTTCGGGCCGCCCCCACGCCACCGGGTACTGCCCGGTCTGCCATCGCCTCCAGCGGCTCGTCGACGAGTCCGTGACGGCTCCCGACGCCGCTCCGGAGGGCGGCGGCTTCCTCGTGGTGAAGTTACCCGGAGGCCAACCCCCTCCCGCAGCCTGACGTTTGACTGGTGTTCGGCTGCCGGCCGGTGGCCGTCCCGCCGTCGTCGCGTCTCCGTCCCGCGTGGCGGAGTGCGCTCCGGGTCCCTGGCGACCATGATCTGACACGTGCCCACGAGCGGTTCGCGCGCCGTTGGCAAGAGTTGAAGGATGTGACGGGAGTCACGTAGGAACTTCCTGCAAAGGCAGGACTTACACCCTGCCTACAAGGCATCAATTTCATATGTGCAATTGCACTCCCCGTCCGAGCCTTCCCCACCCGTTCCCCGTCACCACCGGAACCACTCGCTCCACACCGTTTCCGCGCACAAAAAATCGCGCCGGACTCGGCGGAGTCCGGCGCGATCGACGACCTACCCGTCTTGCGTGGGCATGGCACCTGTTGGGGCAGGTGCCCGTCGTGTGGAGCCATGGGTCGGGACGACCGGATATGGGGGACCCGGCAGTGCCCTGCTTGGTTTGAGCCCTAAATGAGCCTTACTGGGGTGTTCAGGCCTCGCTGCGCTGCTGCGGAATACCCGCAAGCAGTGCGCGGACCTCTGCCTCGCGATACCGGCGATGCCCACCGAGCGTGCGGATGGACGTGAGCTTGCCGGCCTTTGCCCAGCGTGTGACCGTCTTCGGGTCCACACGGAACATCGTGGCAACCTCAGCCGGGGTCAGCAGCGGCTCGGCATCAGGGGTGCGAGCGGTCATGAGCGGCCTCCTCGGGAGAACCGAACCTTCTCGGTTCTTTCCTCTAAATTCTGCACCTTGACCCGCGTTGCCCGAAATGGCGGACGCGGGTCGAGTCGGTTATAGGACGAACGGCTTGTCCTCGGCACTACAACTACACCATCCGTCCAGCCACGTAGGCCAAACCGACGGAATTGCCCTCTGAGGTGTTCATCAGCGGCGGAAGCCGATGGACCATGCCATAGCGGACAGTCACGTCACAGATACGATCAGTCACAGAATGATCAGGAGTCACTGGCCCCCCTACAAAGAGTGCAATGCCGAGCATTCCGCCCATACTTGGACGGATGGAGCCCTCCCCGGACTCCTTGTCCTATTTTGACACGAGGAGGGGCGATGGGCGCAAGAGCCCCGTTAGTGCGGTCCGTCACCCTTGAGGCATAGGCCCGGATCGGGACCTCTGCCCCGGTGCCCGGTTCAAGGTCCGGCCAAGCCCGTTCCATGGCTTCCCCATGACCGTTTGCCCGAATGGGCGGACCGGGTAGGAGTGAACGCCTCCCGGTGGAATACGGCGCACCCGGCGCGCGCGCTCAGCTGGCGTGCTGCCGGTCCCGCACCGCGCGCCAGCGCTCCATGAGCCGGGCGTACGCCTCCCCCGCCGCCTCGCCGTCCCCGTCCCGCAGCGCCGCGACCGCCGCCGCCACATCGGCGGCCGAGCGGTCGTCCGCCAACTGCTCGCGGGACATCACGTGGACGAGACCGCCGTAGTCCAGTTCGACCAGTGAACGCGGGTGGAACTCCTCCAGCCACCGCCCCACCTCGACCAGACCTTCGACCACCGGCCCGTCGTCCAGCGCCTCCCGCAGCGTCTTCAGCGCGCGGGCCAGCCGCCGCCTCGCCTGCACCATCGGGGTCCGGTAGCGCAGTACGGGCGCCGGGTCGCCGGCCTCCGGTGACGCGCCGGTGACGGGGCTCTCCTTCTCGTACAGCCGCTCCTCGTCGGAGAAGAGCGCGAACCAGCCCACCGGGACCTGCCAGCGGGCCGTCCTGATCCACGGCCGCGCGTCCGGATTCCGGTCCCGCCAGTGCTCGTAGTCCGACGTGGCCTGAAATCGCACCACCGGCGGGAGCACCGCGTCCAGCAGCGGGGCGGGCAGCGTCCGGCTCAGCTCCTCCAGCGCCAGCCAGCCGCGCAGCCGCGTCCGCCACGGACAGACGCACACCACGCCGTCCACCTCGGTGACGAACGCCTCCCCGCTCTCGTGCACCGGCACGGGCACCGGCGGGGTGGGCAGCAGGTCCGCGAGGGAGCGCCGCAGCTCGTCCTGGGCGCCGGGCGTACGGTCCCGCTTGGCGTAGCGCGCCCAGTGACTCCTCTCCGGTTCGGGGAAGGCCCCCAGCGGCTCGTACACCCGCAGGTAGGACGCGTAAGGGACATGGACAGAAGACACCGCCGGCATGGGCCGCATCGTCCCATGTCCGTCACCCCCGAGGGGGTGATCCTCGGCACTGCGGCTGATCTACGCCCGCGGAGGACTTACTCTCTTGCTTGCCCGACCGGTCGCTCCACCACCCACCGGAGGGACCGACGCCGTTTCCGACTGGGGAGTCACCACCGTGACCGATGTTTCCGGCGCGCACAACGACGTACTGCACACCCTGTTCCGCTCCGAGCAGGGGGGCCATGAGCAGGTCGTGCTCTGCCAGGACCGCGCCAGCGGCCTCAAGGCCGTCATCGCCATCCACTCCACCGCCCTGGGCCCGGCCCTCGGCGGCACCCGCTTCTACCCGTACGCCTCCGAGGAGGAGGCCGTCGCCGACGCGCTGAACCTCTCCCGGGGCATGTCGTACAAGAACGCTCTCGCGGGGCTCGACCACGGCGGCGGCAAGGCGGTGATCATCGGGGACCCCGAGCAGATCAAGACCGAGCAGCTGCTGCTGGCCTACGGCCGGTTCGTGGCCTCGCTCGGCGGCCGGTACGTCACTGCGTGCGACGTCGGTACGTACGTGGCGGACATGGACGTCGTCGCGCGCACGTGCGCCTGGACCACCGGGCGCTCCCCCGAGAACGGCGGCGCGGGCGACTCGTCCGTCCTGACCGCCTTCGGCGTCTTCCAGGGCATGCGGGCGAGCGCCCAGCACCAGTGGGGCGACCCGTCGCTGCGCGGGCGCCGGGTCGGTATCGCGGGCGTCGGGAAGGTCGGGCACCACCTGGTGGAGCACCTGCTCAAGGACGGCGCCGAGGTCGTGGTCACGGATGTGCGCGAGGAGTCGGTACGCCGGGTGACGGAGGCGCACCCGCAGGTCACCGCCGTGGCCGACACGGAGGCGCTGATCCGCACCGAGGGCCTGGACATCTACGCGCCGTGCGCGCTCGGCGGCGCGCTGGACGACGCGTCGGTGCCCGCGCTCACCGCGGCGATCGTCTGCGGGGCGGCCAACAACCAGCTCGCCCACCCGGGCGTCGAGAAGGACCTCGCCGACCGCCGGATCCTGTACGCGCCCGACTACGTGGTGAACTCGGGCGGGGTCATCCAGGTCGCCGACGAGCTGCACGGCTTCGACTTCGAGCGGTGCCGGGCGAAGGCCGCGAAGATCTTCGACACAACTCTTTCGATCTTCGCACGTGCGAAGGAGGACGGGATTCCGCCCGCCGCGGCGGCGGACCGGATCGCCGAGCACAGGATGGCCGAAGCGCGTCATCCCCGCGACTGATCACCCAGAGGGACCGAGAAGTCACCGAACGTGTTCCCCGGTGTCCGGGCGGGGCGGGAAGCGGGCGCGCGGCGGGCGGGGAGACCAGACTCACGCCGGTCGGCGGGTCGCCCCTCCAGAAGAGGTTAAAATCGCTGCTGACCAGCGAGGACGGGGCGCCTCGCCGGCCCTGCACCGGGGCGCGTCATGCGGGCGGCGTACCGTATGGCCGCGGAAGCAGGTACCGTTGAAGCCCTACGGACGGGTGTCTCCGCGGAGAGCTCGTTCTGATTCATGAACGCGTGTCAAGACTCTGGGGCCGTCGAGCCCCGTCACCGAGGGGGTCGAGCCATGGGGCGCGGCCGGGCCAAGGCCAAGCAGACGAAGGTCGCCCGCCAGCTGAAGTACAACAGCGGCGGGACAGACCTGTCGCGTCTGGCCAACGAGCTGGGCGCATCGCCTTCAAGTCAACCGCCGAACGGCGAGCCGTTCGAGGATGACGACGAGGAAGATGACCCGTACGCAAAGTACGCGGACCGCTACAACGCGGATCGGTACAACGACGACGAGGACGAGGACGGCGAGTCCGGCCCCTCGGCCCGGCGCCGCGGCGCTTGACGTCGTACATCCCGAGCGTCAGCTCGTCATCAGCATCAGCCCGGTCCGGGGCGCGCAGCCCTGGACCGGGTTCTGTGCTGTCCGCGCCAGGTTCCGCCCCGGGTTCCGTGCCGGCCGCGTACTCCCGCGCCGGCCGTGGAGTCCATGGAGCCTGTGCGGCCTGTGGAGTCCGGTAGTCGGCGCGGGTCGGCACGTCAGCTCGCGTAGTCGCCGGTCAGCGCCGCTCCGGTGGAGTGGTCCGGGCGCTCGGTGATCTCGCCGGCGATCCACGCCTCCACGCCCCGGTCGGCGAGGGTGGTGAGGGCGGCGTCGGCGGACTCCGCCGGGACGACCGCCATCATGCCCACGCCCATGTTCAGCGTCTTCTCCAGCTCCAGGCGCTCCACCCGACCCGCCGTGCCGATCACGTCGAAGACCGCGCCGGGCGTCCACGTCGAGCGGTCCACCGTGGCGTGCAGCCCGTCCGGGATCACTCGGGCGAGGTTGGCCGCCAGGCCGCCGCCGGTGATGTGGCTGAACGCGTGCACCTCGGTCGTCCTGGTGAGGGCCAGGCAGTCCAGCGAGTAGATCTTGGTGGGCTCCAGCAGCTCCTCGCCGAGCGTCCGGCCGAACTCGGGGACCTCGCGCTCCAGCGACCAGCCGGCCCGGTCGAAGACCACGTGGCGGACGAGCGAGTACCCGTTCGAGTGAAGTCCTGAGGACGCCATCGCGATGACCGCGTCCCCCGTACGGATACGATCCGCGCCGAGCAGCCGGTCCGCCTCGACCACACCCGTACCGGCGCCGGCGACGTCGAAGTCGTCCTCGCCGAGGAGTCCGGGGTGCTCGGCGGTCTCGCCGCCGACCAGGGCGCAGCCGGCCAGCACACAGCCTTCGGCGATGCCCTTGACGATGGCGGCGACCCGCTCGGGGTGGACCTTGCCGACACAGATGTAGTCGGTCATGAAGAGCGGCTCCGCGCCGCAGACGACGAGGTCGTCGACGACCATGCCGACGAGGTCGCGGCCGATCGTGTCGTACACGCCCATCTTGCGGGCGAGGTCGACCTTCGTGCCGACGCCGTCGGTGGCGGAGGCGAGCAGCGGGCGTTCGTAGCGCTTGAGGGCGGAGGCGTCGAAGAGGCCGGCGAAGCCGCCGAGGCCGCCGAGGACCTCGGGGCGCTTCGTCTTCCGCACCCACTCCTTCATCAGCTCGACCGCGCGGTCACCGGCTTCGATGTCGACGCCCGCGGCGGCATAGCTGGCACCAGTAGTCGTTTCGGACATGGCTGGGTACTTTCCTGTCGTCGTGAGGTCGTCGAACATCATGCGGAGGGCCGGGGCAGTGCGGCGCGGGCGGCGCTACGGCCTGCGCAGCGCTTCCGACGCGGCGGTGGCGGCCGGTCCCGCCGCCAGCTCGGTCTCCAGGAGCTGCTTGCCGAGCAGCTCGGGGTCGGGGAGCTCCATCGGGTACTCGCCGTCGAAGCAGGCGCGGCAGAGGTTGGGCTTGGCGATCGTGGTCGCCTCGATCATCCCGTCGAGGGAGATGTACGAGAGCGAGTCGGCGCCCATGGAGACGCCGATCTCCTCGACCGTCATGCCGTTGGCGATCAGCTCCGCGCGGGTGGCGAAGTCGATGCCGAAGAAGCAGGGCCACTTGACCGGCGGGGACGAGATCCGGATGTGGACCTCGGCGGCGCCCGCCTCCCGGAGCATCTTGACGAGGGCGCGCTGGGTGTTGCCGCGCACGATCGAGTCGTCGACGACCACCAGGCGCTTGCCGCGGATGACTTCCTTCAGCGGGTTCAGCTTCAGCCGGATGCCCAGCTGGCGGATGGTCTGGGACGGCTGGATGAAGGTCCGGCCGACGTAGGCGTTCTTGACGAGACCGGATCCGTACGGGATGCCGCTGGCCTCCGCGTACCCGATCGCCGCGGGGGTGCCGGACTCGGGCGTGGCTATGACCAGATCTGCCTCGACCGGGGCCTCCTGGGCCAGTTTCCGGCCCATCTCGACCCGGGAGAGATAGACGTTCCGACCGGCGATGTCCGTATCGGGACGGGCCAGGTAGACGTACTCGAAGACGCAGCCCTTGGGCTTCGCTTCCGCGAATCGCTGCGTACGCAGACCGTTCTCGTCGATGGCGATCAGCTCGCCGGGCTCGATCTCGCGGACGAAGGAGGCGCCGCAGATGTCGAGGGCGGCGCCCTCGGAGGCGACGACCCAGCCGCGCTCCAGCCGGCCGAGGACGAGCGGGCGGATGCCCTGCGGGTCGCGGGCGGCGTACAGGGTGTGCTCGTCCATGAAGACGAACGAGAAGGCGCCCTTGACGTCGGGCAGGATCCTGGCGGCGGCTTCCTCGACCGTGAGGGGCTTGCCGTCGGCGTCCGACTGGCTGGCCAGCAGGGCGGTGACCAGGTCGGTGTCGTTGGTGGCGGCGACCCGGGTCGTCCGGCCGTTCTCCTTGGGCAGGTCCGCGACCATCTCGGCGAGCTGGGCGGTGTTGACCAGATTGCCGTTGTGGCCGAGCGCGATGGAGCCGTGGGCCGTGGCCCGGAAGGTCGGCTGCGCGTTCTCCCACACCGAGGCTCCGGTGGTGGAGTAGCGGGCATGGCCCACCGCGATATGCCCCACGAGGGAGCTGAGGGAGGTTTCGTCGAAGACCTGTGAGACGAGGCCCATGTCCTTGAAAACCAGGATCTTGGACCCGTTGCTCACTGCGATGCCCGCGGACTCCTGTCCACGGTGCTGTAGGGCATACAGTCCGAAATAGGTGAGCTTGGCGACCTCTTCACCCGGGGCCCAGACTCCGAAGACGCCACAAGCGTCCTGGGGGCCTTTCTCTCCGGGGAGCAGGTCGTGGTTGAGTCGTCCATCACCACGAGGCACGCCACCGAGTGTAGGCGAGATCGACCACTGGTCCGAATTGGGGATGCGGACCGGGGCCCCCGCGGGCCCTTCCGGCTACTTCTCCGGGGCGGTCGCGAGGGCTCCGATCCCCTCCCCCTCCGCGGTCCTGAGGGTGAGGTCCCGGTGGCGCAGCTCATATGTGACCTTGCCCTCCAGCACCTTCTGCACCTGGCGTTCCAGGGTCATCCCGGGTCCGGGGCAGAGCTTGCGGGTGGCGGTGATCCGGCCGAGGGTGAGGGTCGTGTCCGTGACGGTGGCGGGCGCCTTGAAGCGGTTGCAGCCGAGGCTGCCCTCGACGGAGCCGGTGCGCTCGCCGTCCTTTCCGGCCTGAGCTTCCTTACCCAGAGTGATCGTGAAGAACGCCTTGCCCTCGGCGCCCTGCGGCACGGAGGTCGCCGTGTCGTCGTCGGTGAGCGAGCCGACCGTCCACCTGGTCCCGGCGAGGGGCGCGGCCTCCTCGGGCCCTTCGGAGGTCAGGGCGATCGTGTCGCCGTCCGCCGTGGTGAGGGTGAGCTTCTCGTCCTGGACCTTGGCGGTGAGCTTCCCGGCGAACGCGCCGTCGAGCGCCTTCTCGAAGCTCTCCATCTCCTTGTCGCACCCGACCAGCGTGGCGTCCTTCTCACCGACGGTGACGGTGTCGCCCTCGACGGTGACATCCGCGCTGATGCGGTTGCAGCCGGTCTGTGCGCTGGCCCGGCCCTGGGGGCTGATCTCGACGCCGGCGCCGGCGGGCGCGGCGGTCTTCCGGCCGTCCACCGTCACGCTGTCGACGCTCCAGCGGACGCCGGTGAGCGGCAGATCGGTCTCTACGGACCCGCCGCCGGCCCGGTTCCCGGTGCCGGACCCGGCCCCGGAGCCGTCCTTGGTCTCGGTGCCGCAGGCGGTCAGCGCGAGCAGCGCGGCCGTGGTGACGGCGGCGATATGAGTGACACGAGGGCCATGGATGATCTTCTGTTTCCGCATATCCGTGGGACGGGACGGGTCACGGTACGGTTCCGCCTCGCCCGTGCGTCTCCCGCTCCGTCACCCCATCAGCGGGAGCAGACCACCGAGATCCGCCCGCTCCCCGCTCGCGCCGACCCGCGCCGCGTCGATCTCGGTGCGCCAGTCCGTACGGCCGGTGGCCAGCCGGATCCACGTCAGCGGATCGGTCTCCACGACGTTGGGCGGGGTCCCCCGGGTGTGCCGCGGCCCGGCCACGCACTGCACGACGGCGTACGGCGGCACCCGCACCTCGGTGGCCGAACCGGGCGCCTTGACGGCGAGCGCGTCGGCGAGCACCCGGGTGCAGGCGGCGAGTGCCTGCCGGTCGAACGGCACGGCGAGCCCGGCGGCGCGGTTGAGGTCGTCGGTGTGGACGATCAGCTCGACCGTCCGGGTGACGAGATAGTCCCCGAGCCGCATCGCCCCGAGCCGCATCGCCACCACCCGGTCGTCGTCGGCGCCGGGCAGCAGCGCCTCGATCCGGGCGGCGGTACGGGCGAACAACTCGTCCGGGGCGGCCGAGGCGGCGTACTCGGTGACGCTCCCGGAGATGGCGCCGGCGTGCGCGGCGGTGGCGAAGGGCCAGGTGGCGACGGTGACGACGGGAGCGGGGGAAGGGGCGTTGTTCTTGTCGTTCTCGATGTTCTCGATGTAGAGGTTGACGGACTCGACCGCCATGCACAGATGCGCGGCCAGTTCCCGGACACTCCACTCCCCGAGCCCACTGGGCGACGCGAGCTGCTCGGGGGTGAGGCGCCCGACCGCCGCGCGGACATTCCCGAACTGGGCCAGAACGGCGGCCCGGATCTTGGCGGAGTCGTAGCTGCGGGCACGCTTCTTGGCAGGTGGCATGGAGCGAGGTTAATCGGGTCAGGAGAGCCAGTCGGCGTAGTGGGTGGGGGCGAGGTGTGCGTCCTTGTCGGTGAGGACGTCGCCCTTGACGGCGGCGAACATGCCGGCCGTGGGGTCGGTGACGACCGTACGGCTGTCGCCCTTGCGGGACAGGGTGATGCGGCCCACCTCGTCGAGGGTGAAGATCTCGGGGCCGGCGATGTTACGGATGCCGTTCAGCGGGGCGCCCGCGGCGACCTCGGCCACGGCGGCGGCCACGTCCTTGGCGGCGATCGGCTGGATCGGCGTGGCGGGCAGCCGGACGGTGTCGCCGTCGCTGGTCCAGGACATGGTGGCGTCCATGAACTCCATGAACTGCGTCGCCCGGACGATCGAGTACGGGACCGGCCCGGCGGCGAGGAGATTCTCCTGGAGCACCTTGGCGCGGTAGTAGTCCAGCTCCGGGACCTGCTCCGCGCCGACGATCGAGAGGATGACGAAGTGGCCGACGCCGCCCCTGCGGGCCGCGGCCAGGAGGTTGTCCATCGAGGTCTGGAAGAAGGCCAGGGAGGCGTCGTCGAACGTCGGGGAGTTCGTCAGGTTGACGACGACGTCGGCGCCCGCCACCGCCTCGTCCAGCCCCTGGCCGCTGATGATGTCCACCCCGGTGGACTGCGAGTGCGGGACCGCCTCGTGCCCGGCGGCGTTCAGATTCTTGACGACCTGCGACCCGATCAGTCCGGTACCGCCGATGACTGCGACCTTCATGGCATGCCTTTCATCCGTCTTTTTGCAAAATATGACACTTGGGTAGTTATGTGGGTAGGGCAACGACCCGCGCTCGCCGGTCGGCCCGAGGGCGGGCGTTGTCAGCGGCCGTCGACGAACGTGACCGTTTCGTCGAGCGGCGCGCGGCCCGTACGGACGTCGCCGCCGACCGTGCCGCACTCGAATCCGATCGACATGCCGCAGAAGAGGATGAGCTCCTCCGGGGGTGACAGGACCGTCGCGACGGTCCTGTGGAACTTCGCCCAGGCCATCTGCGTGCAGCTGTGCAGCCGTTCGGCACGGAGCAGCAGCATGACGGTCTGCAGATACATGCCGACGTCGGACCACTGGGGCCGGCCCATGTCGCGGTCGATGTAGCAGAACAGGGCGGCGGGCGCGCCGAAACAGTCCCAGTTCGCGGAGGCGGCCCGCTGGCGCGCCTCGGTGTCCTCCCGCGCGATGCCGAGCCCTCCGTAGCGCTGCTCACCGAAAGCGGATCGGCGCTCGTGGTACGGGGACTTCAGCGCGGGCGGGTACATCTCGTACTCCGCCTCGTCCCAGGAGTCGCCCGCGGCCAGGCGCCCGACGGCGCGCTCCTTGATCTCGGCCAACGGCGCGCCAGTCACCACATAGGCGCGCCACGGCTGGAGGTTCGAACCGGACGGCGCCCAGGCCGCGGCGGACAGCACGCGCTCCAGCACTTCCCTCGGGACAGGCCGGTCGGTGAATCCGCGCACCGCTCGCCGGCTCGTGACCGCCTCGTAGACGTCCATGGCCCCCGCCTCCATCGCTCAACGAGTTCGTCTTCCTTCACCTTCGCTACACTCGCGACCGTATCATTCGATACCGTATCGTGTGCAACTATCGTTGAGGCCACGAAATCCCCGACCCCGGCTTCCCTGCCCGGGACACCACCGCTTGGAGAAAACCCATGACCACGCTGCTGCACATCGACTCGTCCGTGCTCCCGGGCGAGGCGTCCTCGTCCCGTTCGCTCTCGGCCGCCTTCCGCAGGACGTGGGAGGAGCAGCACCCGGACGGCACGGTGATCTACCGCGACCTGGCCGCCGACCCCGTCCCGCACATCACCGCCGCGGCCTGGTCCGCCGGTTTCACCGCCCCCGCCGAGCGCACCCCGGAGCAGTCCGCCGCGTTCGCCGCGCGGGTGAAGCTCATCGAGGAACTGGAGGCGGCGGACGCCATCCTGATCGGCGCCCCCATGTACAACTTCTCGATCCCGTCGACCCTCAAGGCATGGCTGGACAGCGTGTTCCTGATCGGCCGCACCGCGGGCGAGGCCCCCTCGGCCCAGGGCACCCCGGTGATCGTCATCGCCAGCCGTGGCGGCTCCTACGCGCCGGGCACCCCGCGCGAGGGCTACGAGTTCGTACAGAACTATCTGGAGGCCGTCCTCAAGGAAACGTTCGGCCTGGACCTCGACTTCATCGTCCCGGAACTCACCCTGGCCCCCCGCAACCCGGCCATGTCGGAACTGGTCCCCCTCTACGAGGCGTCCCGCAAGCGCGCCTTCGAGGAAGCGGCCACCAAGGCGAAGGAACTCGCGGAGCGGCTCGCCGCGAAAGCCGCGGAAGCCGCCGGGACGGACGCGCGTTAACCCTCGGGACCCGCGGGACCCTCGGGACCCGCGGGATGGGCCAACCGGGTCAGCAGGGCCGTCAGCTGCTCGGTCCCGCCGGGTCCCAGTTCGGCCGCCAGGTGCTCGGCCAGCGGCTCCGCCGCCGCATGGGCCGCGTCGAAGAGTTCGAGCCCCTGAGGCGTGATCTCCACCGCCCGCACCCGCCGGTCCCCCGGAACGGCCCTGCGTACGGCCAGCCCCTTCCGCTCCAGGTCGTCCACGACCCGCATGATCCCCGCCTTGTCCGACCCCGTCGCCGCCGCCAGGTCACGCTGGACCGTGGGCCCGCGATTGACCAGCACGATCAGCACCGCGAAATGCCGCAGCTCGACGCCGAGCGGCCGAAGCGCCTCCCCCATCACGGCGGCCGCGCGCCAGTGCGCCCGGCGCAGCAGCAGGCCGAGAGCGAAAGGCGAGACGTCCCCGGGGCGGTCGGTCGCACGTGAGGCGCTGGTCTGGTGCGGAACATCGGCGGCGGCCATGAAGCCAGACTACTTCACTCAATACGGTATCGATTGAAACTAACTCCGGCCCACGAAGCTCTCACCGTTCGACGGGACGCCGATGCCCCGCCAGCGGAACGGGATGCCGCGGGCGGAGTTCAGGTCCGGGTGGTCCATGAGCTGGAAGTGGAGGTGCGGCTCGCTGGAGTTGCCCGAGTTCCCGCAGCGGGCCAGGGTCTGCCCGGCCGAGACGCGGTCGCCCACGCCGACCTCCAGCGAGCCCCGCCGGAGGTGGGCGTAGGCCGCGTACGTACCGTTCCCGAGGTCGAGGATCACGTGGTTGCCGAAGATCCGGTGCACACCGGCGATCTCCCGTACCGTGCTCTCGAAGAGCATCAGGTAGACCAGTCCGGCCAGGGAGTTCCTGCTGAGATGGTCGCGCTGGCCGTCGGAGGCGTGGACGACCATCGCGTCGGCCACCGCGAACAGCGGTGCGCCGAAGGCCGGGAAGTCCTCGTTGCGGCGGGCGACCGGCCACAGCCACGCGAACGCCGGACGGGACGGTGGCGGGGTGGATGCCGGTCCTGGCGTTCCGGCCTGCGGGCTGGGCGTGTCGGCCTCCGGGCCCGGCTCCGCCACGATGTCGATCGCGTACGCCTGTCCGTACCCGTACGTCCCATGGCTCGGCACCTTGTCCGCCGGGCTGTTCAGCGCCTGCCAGCCGCCCCTGACCGGCGGATCCACCTCCACCGCCGGCGGGCGCACCGCGTGCTGGGCGCGGGCCGTGCGCCCCATCCACACCAGCAGCGCGATCCCGATCCCCCCGGGCAGCCAGGTCCACCAGTAGCTGAAGGGCAGGCCGACAAAGGCTCCGGCGAGGACCAGGGCGCAGAACACCAGCCAGGACAGCCGGAAGCCGGTCATGGCCCGCGCCCGGCTCCGGCGGCCCTTCTCCATCTCCATCTCGCTCACGGACATCGTTTCGTTCCCCCCGGTGGATCGATCGGTCATGGGTGGTGACGGACTTACGGACGCGCGGCGGTGATCATCACCAGCAGCGGTACGACCCGGGCCGCCGGGATCTCGTACCGTCCCCGGCCCGGCGTGTGCAGCCAGCCCGTGCCGGTCAGTTGGCGCAGGTGGTGGTAGAGCTGGCCGGTGGTGCCGAGTTCGTCCACCTCCGCCAGCTCGGCCGTCGTGCGCCGGCCGCCGAGGATCTCGCGCAGCAGGCGGAGCCGTACCGGATGGCCGAGCGCGGCGAAGGACTCCGAGGTTCCCGACCAGTCGGCGGCGAGCAGTCCGTCGGTGAGCGCGCCGTACTGCCACTCGTACCGCTCGCCCCCGGGCAGCCGTACGGAGCCGGTGTAGAGCACTCCCCCGCCCGGCGAACCGGCCCTCGCCAGCTCGGACTTGAGGTGGTGCAGCGCCCAGAGGTCGCCGCCGGGCAGCGGCGGCTCCGCACCGTCCGCCTCGCCGGCACCCCGGGCGCCGCCTTGGCTCCCGGCCCCGCGATCGCGGTCCGCGCGCTCCAACGCCGCCAGTCTGCGCTCCAGTTCGGCGACGCGCTCCTCAAGCTCCATGCATCGATACTACGTAACTACGTAATCCTTTGAGAAGGCGGCGCCCGTGTGCGGCACACCGGCACACGGGCGCACAGCTGAGCCCCCGCCCCGGAAACTTCCGTTCCGGGACGGGGGCTCGGCTCGTGAGAGCGTCACGCCTCGCGCGGGCGCTCCAGCGTCAGCAGCAGTCCCTCGACCGCGCCCGGGCCGATCCGGCCCTTGACGTCCGCCGCCGTGATGGACTTCAGCGCCCAGCCGTCCTCGGCGTGCTTGTTGAGGATCTTCTCCAGCTTGTCGCCGTCCAGGGCGTCGCCTATGAGCGATTCCCGGAACGTGACGACCTTGTACTCGTACGACATGGTGCCTTCGCCTCCTGGTTGATCCTGGTTGAGGCCTGGTTGACGTGACCGAACGGCGCTCAGGCCAGCAGGGCCGGAATCGTCGCCTCGTGCGCGTCCCTCAGCTCGCCCAGCGGGATGCCGAACTCGCCCTGCACCTCGATCTCCTCGCCGTCCACGACCCCGATCCGGGTCACGGGCAGCCCGCGCGCCCCGCACATGTCGGTGAAGCGGAGCTCCTCGCTGCGCGGTACGGCGACGACCGCGCGGCCCGCCGACTCACTGAGGAGGAAGGTGAACGCGTCCAGCCCGTCGGGGACGACCAGCCGCGCGCCGTGCCCGCCGCGCAGGCAGGACTCGGTGACGGCCTGGATCAGACCGCCGTCGCTCAGGTCGTGCGCCGCGTCGATCATGCCGTCGCGGGACGCCGAGATCAGGATCTCGCCGAGCAGCTTCTCGCGGTCCAGGTCCACGGCCGGCGGCAGCCCGCCCAGGTGGTCGTGGACGACCTGGGACCAGGCCGAACCGCCGAACTCCTCACGCGTGTCACCGAGCAGGTAGAGCAGCTGGCCCTGCTCCGCGAAGGCGATCGGCGTACGGCGGCTGACGTCGTCGATCACACCGAGCACGGCCACGACCGGCGTCGGGTGGATCGCCGTCTCGCCCGTCTGGTTGTAGAGCGAGACGTTGCCGCCGGTCACCGGCGTGCCCAACTGGAGGCAGCCGTCGGCCAGTCCGCGCGTCGCCTCGGCGAACTGCCACATCACGGCAGGGTCCTCGGGCGAGCCGAAGTTCAGGCAGTCGGAGATGGCGAGCGGGGTGGCGCCGGAGGCGGCCACATTGCGGTACGCCTCCGCCAGCGCGAGCTGCGCGCCCGTGTACGGGTCGAGCTTCGCGAAGCGGCCGTTGCCGTCCGTCGCCATCGCCACGCCGAGGTTGGTGTTCTCGTCGATCCGGACCATGCCGGCGTCCTCGGGCTGCGCCAGCACCGTGTTGCCCTGGACGAAACGGTCGTACTGGTCGGTGATCCACGCCTTCGACGCCTGGTTCGGCGACGCGACCAGCTTCAGCACCTGCGCGCGCAGCTCGGCCGGGGTGGCCGGGCGGGCCAGCTTGTTCGCGTCGTCCGCCTGGAGGGCGTCCTGCCAGTCGGGGCGCGCGTAGGGCCGCTCGTACACCGGACCGTCGTGGGCGACGGAGCGCGGCGGTACGTCGACGATCTGCTCGCCGTGCCAGAAGATCTCCAGGCGCTCGCCCTCGGTCACCTCACCGATGACCGTGGCGATGACGTCCCACTTCTCGCAGATCTCCATGAAGCGGTCGACCTTGCCGGGCTCGACGACCGCGCACATGCGCTCCTGCGACTCGCTCATGAGGATTTCCTCGGGCGAGAGCGTCGCGTCACGCAGCGGTACGGTGTCCAGCTCGACCCGCATACCGCCGGAGCCGGCCGACGCCAGCTCGCTCGTCGCGCAGGAGAGGCCGGCGCCGCCGAGGTCCTGGATCCCGGCGACGAGCTTCTCCGCGAAGATCTCCAGGGTGCACTCGATGAGGAGCTTCTCCTGGAAGGGGTCGCCGACCTGGACGGCGGGACGCTTCGCGGGGCCGGTCGATTCGAAGGTCTCGGAGGCCAGCACCGAGACGCCGCCGATGCCGTCGCCGCCCGTGCGGGCGCCGTACAGGATCACCTTGTTGCCCGCGCCGGACGCCTTCGCGAGGTGGATGTCCTCGTGCTTCATCACGCCGATGCAGCCGGCGTTGACCAGCGGGTTGCCCTGGTAGCAGGCGTCGAAGACGACCTCGCCGCCGATGTTCGGCAGGCCGAGGCAGTTGCCGTAACCGCCGATGCCCGCAACGACCCCGGGCAGCACCCGCTTGGTGTCCGGGTGGTCGGCCGCTCCGAAGCGCAGCGGGTCGACGACGGCGACCGGGCGGGCACCCATGGCGAGGATGTCGCGGACGATGCCGCCGACGCCGGTGGCCGCGCCCTGGTAGGGCTCGATGTACGAGGGGTGGTTGTGCGACTCGACCTTGAAGGTGACCGCGTACCCCTGGCCGACGTCCACGACGCCCGCGTTCTCGCCGATGCCGACGAGCATCGCGTCGCTCGCGGGCGCCTTCTCGCCGAACTGCCGCAGGTGGACCTTGCTGCTCTTGTACGAGCAGTGCTCGGACCACATGACGGAGTACATGGCCAGCTCGGCGCCGGTGGGACGGCGCTCCAGGATCTCGCGGATCCGGGCGTACTCGTCCTCCTTGAGGCCGAGTTCCTTCCAGGGCTGCTCGGCGTCGGGGGTGCCGAGCGCGTGCTTGACCGTGTCGAGGTTCTTGATGGTCATCAGGCGCTTACCAGCTTCTTCAGGATCGAGGTGAAGAATCCGAGGCCGTCGGTACGGCCCGTACCGATCAGCGGCTCCACGGCGTGCTCGGGGTGCGGCATGAGGCCGACGACATTGCCCGCCGCGTTGGTGACCCCGGCGATGTCGCGCAGCGAACCGTTCGGGTTCCCGTCCAGGTAGCGGAAGGCGACCCGGCCCTCGGCCTCCAGCTCGTCGAGCGTGCGCTCGTCGGCGACGTACCGGCCGTCGATGTTCTTGAGCGGTACGGAGATTTCCTGGCCGGCGGAATAGTCGGCGGTCCAGGCGGTGTCCGCGCTCTCCACCCGCAGTTTCTGATCGCGGCAGATGAAGTGGAGATGGTTGTTACGGAGCATCGCACCCGGAAGGAGATGCGACTCGGTGAGGATCTGGAAGCCGTTACAGATGCCGAGAACCGGCATACCGGCCTTCGCCTGCTCAATGATCGTTTCCATCACCGGCGAGAACCGGGAGATGGCACCGGCCCGCAGATAATCGCCGTAACTGAAACCGCCCGCGAGGACAACCGCGTCGACCTGATGGAGATCTTTGTCGCGGTGCCACAGCGATACCGGCTCGGCACCGGCGATACGGACGGCCCGCAGGCTGTCCCGGTCGTCGAGGGTGCCGGGGAAGGTGACGACTCCGATACGAGACGTCACTTCGACCCCTCGGCCGTCGCGGTCACGGCGGCGGCGACGGCCCCGCCGACTTCGCCGGCTTCGTCGACCTTCACGACGAAGTCCTCGATGACGGTGTTGGCGAGAAAGGTTTCGGCCATCTCATGGATGCGGGCGAGGGCGGCCTCGTCGACCGGCCCCGCCACCTCCAGCTCGAAACGCTTTCCCTGGCGGACGTCGGCGATCCCCTCGAAGCCCAGGCGGGGCAGTGCGCGCTGCACCGCCTGGCCCTGCGGGTCGAGGATCTCCGGCTTGAGCATGACGTCGACTACGACGCGTGCCACGTGCACTCCCGGTGGTGTGGTGCGGCTGGTTCTCGCTGTTGCGTTCTCCGGGGAATCCCCCAGACCCCCCGAGGTACCTCAGCGTACCCGGCCAGAAAATCTACGCGGGTAGATATGTCCGTTTTCTGGATCCGCGCGAACGGCGGGGCGCCGGGGCCGTCACGGGACAACGCCGGGAAAAATCCCGGAAAAAAATCTCGCCACCCATTGCCGCAGGACACGCTGATGTAATTGGCTGGGCTTCACAATGCGGTCTCTTCCGCTGTACAAAGGAATACAGCGGAAAGAAGCATTGCCCCATAAGAGCCGGAAGGCCGGTATCGCAGCACGTCAACACGTTTCCCGCACATGTCGGGCACGTCGGGGCGTGAGCGGGTGCCGCAAGAAAGGACCTGAATCCGTGGCGCAGCGCGTAGTGGTCACGCTCTCCGACGACATCGATGGCGGGGATGCGGCGGAAACGGTCGCGTTCGGCCTGGACGGGAAGTCGTACGAGATCGACCTCAATCCCGCCAACGCGAAGAAACTGCGTAAGGCCCTGGCCCCCTTCGTGGCGGCGGGCCGAAAGCAGACAAATGCGAGTAAGCACGGCAAGTCGCGCTCGCGTACGGCCTACCGGCACACGGCACTCGCCCCCGACCCGGCCGCGGTGCGGGCCTGGGCGCAGTCCCACAAGGTGGAGGTGCCGGCGCGAGGCCGGATCCCGAAGCGGGTGTACGAGGCGTTCCACAAGGCGAGTTGAGCGACGGGCGGGCGCGGGGCACCGGACGCGGACCCAGGCCCGGCTCGCCGGGCTCGGGCCGGACGCGGGTTCCTGCGCGATCCGGGCGCGGGCCCGCGCCCGTTCCGTACGCGGTACACGCCCGGTCCGTACGCGGGTTCACGCCCGGATCACACCCGGATCACGCCTGGATCGCGCCCGGTTCGTACGCGGTTCACACCCGGGCTCACGCCGGTCGAGTGACCTGGCTCCGCACCGAGTTGCACAGCACCCCCACTGATCGGCTAGAGTTTGGAACACGCCGAGGGGCAAGGCCGAAAAGCCGAAGCCCAGGCAGCGTGCGGGTGTAGTTCAGTAGTAGAACGCCCCCTTTCCAAGGGGGAGGCGCAGTGTGCAATTCCTGTCACCCGCTCTACATCACTTCCGGTCCGGCTCAATGGATCAGGTAGAGTGATGGGCGCACCGGTCAGCCGGTGCGATGCGGACGTAGCTCAGTTGGTAGAGCGCAACCTTGCCAAGGTTGAGGTCGCCAGTTCGAACCTGGTCGTCCGCTCGTAAGAAAGAAGGCCCTGGTCTCCGGATCAGGGCCTTCTTCATGTGCTCCTCACCTGCCCTCCTCACCTGCACTTCTCACGTGCCCTCCGCTATGAGCCTCCGCCCACCGCCGCGCGTCCCGCGAAATGACAAATGTCATCGGAGACGGTGACAGGGCGCACTGCCGAAGGGCCCGCTCCGCCGGAACCCTGAAGACATGACTCAGGCATCGACGCAGGTTTCCGCTCACCCGCCCCGGGACGACGGCGCCGCACCCGCCCCGGCGATCGACGTGAACGCCCTGCGGCGTACGTACACCGGCGGATTCCACGCGGTCGACGGGATCTCCTTCTCCGTTCCGCGCGGCGAGCTGTTCGCACTGCTCGGGACGAACGGCGCGGGCAAGACGTCCACCGTCGAGCTGCTGGAGGGCCTGGCCCGGCCCAGCGGCGGCACGATCCGGGTGCTGGGCCACGATCCGTACACCGAACGGGCCGCCGTGCGCCCCCGGGTGGGCGTGATGCTCCAGGAGGGCGGCTTCCCCTCCGACCTGACGGTCACGGAAACGGTGCGGATGTGCGCCGGGTGCACCAGCGGCGCGCGCCCGACCGGTGAGGCGCTGGAACTGGTGGGGATGGGCCACCGGGCGGACGTACGGGTCAAGCAGCTCTCCGGCGGCGAGAAGCGGCGCCTGGACCTGGCGCTCGCGCTGCTCGGGCGGCCCGAGGTGCTCTTCCTGGACGAGCCGACGACGGGGCTGGACGCCGAAGGGCGGCGCGACACCTGGGAGTTGGTGCGGGAGCTGCGGGCGGGCGGTACCACCGTGCTGCTGACCACGCACTACCTGGAGGAGGCCGAGACCCTCGCCGACCGGCTGGCGATCATGCACCGGGGCCGGATCGTGGTCTCCGGCACCCCGGCCGAGGTGACCGCGGCACGGCCCGCGCGGATCCGCTTCACACTGCCCGCCGGTGTCCCCGCCGGACGGCTCCCGCTGTCGCTGCACGCGGCGGAGCGCGGCGACGGGCAGATGGAGATCCGCACCCGGCGGCTCCAGCGGGACCTGGGGGAACTCCTGCGCTGGGCCGAGGAGTCGGACGTGGAACTCGCGACGCTGGACGCCCGGTCCGCCTCCCTCGAAGAGGCATTTCTGGATATCGCGTCGGAGCGCGCGGAAACGGGGGACGCACGATGAGCAGGACGGACGGCAGGACGGACCGCAGCACGGATGATGGGGCAGTCGAGGTGGTCGATCCGGGGATGACGCGTCCGGCAGGCACGGCAGGCACGGCAGGCACGGCGGGCACGGCGGGCACGGCGGACGTCCCGCCCGGCGGGCCGCGGACGACGGCCGTCGGCCGGCTCAAGGCGCTCGGGCGGGCGGAGTACGTCATGCTCGTCCGGAACAGGACGGCACTCTTCTCCGCGCTGATCGTGCCGGTGGCCATGATCGGGGCGATCAAGGCGTCCCTCAAGGAGGTCGACCTCGGCAAGGTCGGGATGACCGGTATCGAGGTCGCGATGGCCGGCAGCATCGGCATGGTGCTGATCATGGGGGTGTACGCCAACCTCTCCGCCGCGTACACGGCCCGCCGCGAGGACCTGGTGCTCAAGCGGCTCCGTACCGTCGAGGCGTCCGACCGCGAGATCCTCGCCGGTACGGCGCTGCCCGCGGTCGTGCTGGCCTTCGCGCAGTCCTGCCTGATGATCGCGGGCGGGGTGGCGTTCCTGGGGGTGCCCGCGCCGGAGAACCCGCTGCTGCTGCTCGGCGGGCTGCTGGCCGGGCTGCTGCTGCTCACCACGCTGGCGGCGACGACCTCGGCGTTCACCCGTACCGTGGAGAGCGCCCAGATCACCACCATGCCGCTGTTCCTGATCTCGGTGGTGGGCTCCGGTCTCTTCGTACCGCTGGAGGTGCTGCCGGACCGGGTGGCCGCCATCTGCGAACTGCTGCCCGTGACCGGCGTGATGACCCTGATACGGGCGGGCTGGCTGGGCGGTACGGAAGGGGACGGCCTCCTCACGGCGGCGCTGACCGCCCTGGTCTGGATCGGGCTCGCAGGCTTTGCCGTACAACGGTGGTTCCGCTGGGAGCCGCGCCGCTGAGAACCGCTGAGTGCCGTCGATGGCCGTCGAGCGCGGGGAAAGGACTCCGGAGGACATGACCAGGCTGACCGGCCGGTGGAATCCGCGGAACCTGGGCCCCAGGTCCGCCACGACCAACTCCGCCAGGGTCGAGCTGTACACCCGCTACTCGTTCTACGGGATGGGGGGCCTCGAATTCGGGGCGCTCACCCCGGGCCTCGTCGGCCGGGGGGAGTCCTGGACAGTCCCGCTGGTCCTCGTCCACTCCGTACTGTGCTGCGCGCTCTGCCTACGGGCCATGGAGTGGCGGCTGGGCCGGTGCCCGCGGCCCGTCCGGCTGATGCTGGCGGTGGGCGGGCTGTCGGCGGTCCTGGTTCTCGGGCTGATCGTGCTGGCCGGGACCGAGACCGGCGAGTGGCCCGAGGACGGGGGCTTCGGCGCCCTGCTCATGCTCCTCGGGGGCTTCGGAGTGGCATCGATCACCCTGGGCCTGCGGACGCTGGCGCAGCGCGTGTACGCCGTGCTCGGCGCCCCGGCGCTGCCGGCCCTCGCGGCGCTGCTGCTCGACATGGGGTGGCGCCAGGCCGTCCTGGACTTCGGCGGGATCGCGGCCATGGGCGCACTGTTCTCCGTCGGCTGTGTCTTCTCGGTCTGGCTCGTCGGCGTGGTCTGGGAGCTGGAGGGGGCACACGAGCTCAGGGCACGGCTGGCGGTCGCGGAGGAGCGGCTGCGCTTCGGCCGTGACCTGCATGACGTGATGGGCCGCAATCTGGCGGTGATCGCGCTGAAGAGCGAACTGGCGGTACAGCTCGCCGAGCGGGGGCGGCCGGAGGCGGTGGCCCAGATGACCGAGGTGCAGCGGATCGCGCGGGAGTCGCAGCGGGAGGTGCGGGAGGTTGTACGCGGCTACCGCGAGGCGAACCTGCACAGCGAGCTGGAGGGCGCCCGGGGCGTGCTGGAGGCGGCCGGCATCGACTGCCGGATCGACGGCATCGAGACGATCGAGGGCGGATTGCCTAACGGCGGGCGGGGCGGCGGACAGCACGGCGGCATGGGGCTTCCGACCGGGGTCCGGTCCGCGCTGGGGTGGGTGGTGCGCGAGGCGACGACGAACGTCCTGCGGCACGGTGACCCGCGGCGGTGCACCATACGACTGTCGCAACAGCTGTCGGAGACAGGAGAGTACGGAGGGCCCGTAGGGTCCGGAAGGTCCGGGGAATCCTGGAAGCCCGGGGAATTCGGGAAGTCCGGGAAATCCGGGGAGTCCAGAGAGTCCGGGGAATCCGGGAAGTTCAGCGGCTGGGAGGCGGTTCTGATCGTGGAGAACGACGGCGTGCCGGAGACCGATCCGGCCGAGGGCGGCGCGGCGGCCGGGGGCGCTTCCGGACAGCAGGCGAGGGGATCCGGGCTCGCCGGGCTGCGGGAACGGCTGGCCGCCGTGGGCGGCACGCTGGAGGCGGGTCCCACGAAGGGCGGCGGCAGCTTCCGGCTGACGGCACGGATCCCGCTGCCGGAACAGCCGCGGGCGCGGTCCGGGCCGGGACCAGGATCAGGGTCAGGGTCGGCGGACGCCGGTCCGGGTGCGGGCGCGGAGGTGGCGGTCTGATGTCCGTACCCTCCGGGCCATCCGAGCCGCCCGTACCCTCCGAGCAGTCCGAGGGGGCCGAGAGGGCCGAGAGGTCTGTATCCTCGCGGCCGTCCGGTGCTCCCGCCTCCCTCCCCACCGTCCCGGTACGGGTCCTCCTGGCCGATGACGAGCACCTGATCCGGGGTGCCGTGGCCGCGCTGCTCGCCCTTGAGGACGATCTGATCGTCGTCGCCGAGGCGGCCACCGGGCCCGAGGCGCTCGCGATGGCGCGGGCCCACCGTCCCGATGTCGCCGTGCTGGATCTCCAGATGCCGGGAGCGGACGGTGTGAAGGTCGCCACATCCCTCCGGACCGAACTGCCCGGCTGCCGGACGATGATCGTGACGAGCCACGGCAGGCCCGGCCACCTCAAGCGGGCGCTGGCCGCCGGTGTGCGCGGCTTCGTGCCCAAGACGGTCAGCGCGCGGCAGCTCGCCGAGATCATCCGCTCCGTCCACGCCGGTTACCGCTTCGTGGACCCGGAGTTGGCCGCCGACGCGATCTCCGCCGGGGACTCGCCGCTGACCGCCCGCGAGGCCGAGGTCCTGGAGCTGGCGGTCGACGGTGCGCCGATCGCGGAGATCGCCGAGCGCGCCTCCCTGTCGCAGGGGACCGTACGGAACTACCTGTCGTCGGCGGCCACCAAGCTGGGGGCGGAGAACCGGCACGCGGCAGCGCGTCTCGCACGCGACCGGGGTTGGGTATAGTTGGCCTCGCGCCACCGCGCAACGGTGCGGAAGCACAGCGGCGCATGCGGACGTAGCTCAGTTGGTAGAGCGCAACCTTGCCAAGGTTGAGGTCGCCAGTTCGAACCTGGTCGTCCGCTCAGAGAACGGGAAGCCCCCGGCCGAAGAAATCGGCCGGGGGCTTCTCGCTTGCAGGCGCCCTATGCAGGCGCCCTACCAGCTCTTGCCGGTGAGGAGTTCGTACGCCTCCAGGTACTTCGCGCGGGTCGCGTCCACGATCTCCTGCGGCAGCGGGGGCGGCGGCTGTTCGCTCGCGCGGTCCCAGCCGGAGGCCGGCGAGGTCAGCCAGTCGCGTACGTACTGCTTGTCGTACGAAGGCTGCGCGCGGCCCGGCTCCCAGGTGGCGGCCGGCCAGAAGCGCGAGGAGTCGGGCGTCAGCACCTCGTCCGCGATCACCAGGCGCTCGCCGTCGAAGCCGAACTCGAACTTCGTGTCGGCGAGGATGATCCCCCGGTCGCGCGCGATGTCCCGGGCCCGGCCGTAGACGTCGAGGGTCGTCCGGCGCAGCAGGGACGCGTTCTCGGTGCCGATCAGGCGCACCACCTCGTCGTACGACACGTTCTCGTCGTGGTCCCCCACGGCCGCCTTCGTCGCCGGGGTGAAGATCGGGGCGGGCAGCTCGGAGCCGTCGACCAGCCCTTCGGGGAGCGCGAGCCCGCAGACGGTGCGGGACTCCTGGTACTCGGCGAGGCCCGAGCCGGTGAGGTAGCCGCGTGCGACGCACTCCACCTGGATCATGTCGAGCGACTCACAGACGAGCGTGCGGCCGGCCCAGTCGGCGGGGGCGCCCGCGGGGATGTCGGTGGAGATCACGTGGTTCGGGACGAGGTCCGTCAGCCGCTCGAACCACCAGAGCGAGAGCTGGGTGAGGACCCGGCCCTTGTCCGGGATCTCGGTGGGCAGGACCCAGTCGTACGCGGACATACGGTCGCTGGCGACCATCACCAGGTCGCCCGCCTCGTTCCGGTACAGATCGCGCACCTTGCCGGTGTGGATGTGCACCAGACCCGGCACCTGAAGGGGCTCGGGCTTTTCTACGAATCCGGACACCGTTCCTCCGCGTGGTTCTGTCCGATCAAGGAGATCGTCTCGATTCTCCCGTATGCCGGAAGCCGCAGCTCGCAGGGGTGGCCGGCGAAACGCAGGAGTACGGGCGCAGGCGTCGGGCGTCCGGGACCGGGGGAGCCGGTCAGTCGCGTTTGCAGATCCGGTCGAGGAGGTTGGCGGTCGCGCGCTGGATCCGCGGGTCGACGTGGCCGGGGCGGTCCAGCGCCGGGGACCAGGCGAAGGTGCCGGAGGCGAAGACGAGGGCGCCGGACGGGGCGCGGTAGAGCGAGGTCTCCTGGTGGCGCTTGGTGTTCTCGCTGTCGCGGTACGGGGAGTGCGCGAGCAGGATCCGGTTCTGGTGCTCGGGCAGCGCCGTACGCGGGAAGTACCGGTCCGCCTCGCCCGCGACCAGCCCGGCGATCTCCTCGCCCTCGGCCACGCCGACGGCCTCCCAGAGCCAGTGGCCGGCGTTCCGTACGACGAGCGGGTGCGGCTCGGGGACCCGGCCCGCGTACTGGATGCCGAGAAGCTGCTGCTCCGCCCGGTCCACCTCACGCCAGAGGGCGGGGCGCCCGGGGCCGCGGCGCTTGCGGCAGGTCAGGAGTCGGTCGGGGACACCGGAGGCCGAAGGGCCCAGCTCCACCTGCCAGTAGAGGGAGTTGGCGGAGAGGAAGACGAGCGAGGTGCCGTGGTCGCGGGCGGCTTCGACGGTGGTCCGCATGGGGACGGACCAGTACTCGTCGTGGCCCGGGAAGATCAGGCCCCGGTAGCGGGTGGGGTCGACGCGGCCCGCGTGCAGGTCACGGGCGTCGGCGTAGGCCAGGTCGTAGCCGTAGCGCTCGGCCCAGCGGATGAAGTCGTAGGCGTGACCCACATGGAGGGGCAGTCCCGCGCCCGCGTAGGGGCGGTCGAAGGAGACGGTCGTCGCGGCGTCCTGCTCGCCGAGGAGCCGGCCCTGCTCGTCCCAGGCGTGGTAGAGGCTGGCGCCGGTGTGGCCGTCCTCGGGATAGAGGTTGTACGCCTGCCAGGTGATGTCGGGGAGCAGGAGGAGCAGATCGGCGGGGTGGCTGTCGCGGACCGTGAAGGGGATGTGGGAGCGGTGGCCGCCGACCGTGGTGAGGACGGCGACATAGGCGCCGAGGGACCAGTACGACGGGACCTGGAGCCGCCAGGAGAGCCACCAGTGGTGGCAGGAGACCGTGCGGTCGACGGCGAGCGGAGCGGGCTGGACGATGCCGGAGAGGCGCGGGCTGGTGGTGATCTTGCGGGCGCCGTCGCCGCCGTAGTGCCCGATCCGGTAGATGTCGACGAAGAAATCCTGGGGCGGGTCGACGGTGACGTGGAAGTCGATCGCCTCGCCCGGGGCCACGGCGCCGTTCGAGGCGAAGCCCTTGATCTGGCGCCGGACGTCGTCGGCGGTACGGGGGCCGCCGCTGCGGCCCGCGCCCAGCGTCGGGTCCGCGTACCAGGGGACGACCTGGCCGGTGTCGTCGATGTAGTTCTCGCTGCCGCGCAGCCAGGGCAGCGGGCCTTGGCCGAACGGGTCGCTGACCGCGTGGGCGAGAGCGCCCGATTCCCATCGCCGGATCTGGTCCGCCCCCATGGTGCGCCCCTCTTCCGTGCCGCCGCGCCCACAGGAGGCACGGATGTTGATGCACGCCTCGATACGTGCGCCGACGCGCCGGTAATACGACGGTAATACGGCCGTTTGGCCGGTCGATGACGCGGTCGACGGTCGGCTCCGGACACCAGCACATCACAAAACGCGTGTGGCCCGTCACCGTTCGTCGTGAATTGACGTGAACGGAATAGATCGCTCCGGAACGCGGGTCCGCACGCGCCGGTGAGGGCACGCGGGGACAAATACTCGCGTAACGGGATGAAGAGGAATGGGCGGTGGCGAGAAGGGGGGACATATTCGGCCACCCGGAGGGCGGCTCCCGCGGAGGGACTTCGGCGGGTGTGCGGTCAGGGGTGGGGACGGGCCGGGGGCGGAGGCGGGCCAGGGGGCAGTGGCAGCGGCAGCGGCAGCGGCAGCGGCAGCGGCAGCGGCAGCGGCAGCGGCAGCGGCAGTAGCGAGGGGAGGCCGGGCCAGGGGGGAGGCCGGGGCCTACGGCGTACGGGGCGGGCCGGGGGCGTACGGGCAGGCCAGGGGCGATGCTGTGGCCTACGGCCTACAGGCGGGGTACGGGCCCCACCCGTACGCCGTAGGCCCCGGGGCTCACACGAGGCGTACGGGCTTCTCCGCGCGGACGCCGAGGGAGGCCAGCCACGAGCGGAGCGGCTCCGCGTCGCCGCCCTCGACCAGGCTGAGGACGCGTCCGCCGAGATCGACCTTGCGCACGCCGTCGACCAGCAGGGCCGGGCCGTCCAGCCAGTCCAGGCCGGGGGCGGCGCCCGCCGTGTCGACGGCGGAGCAGCAGACCATCGCCGTGACGTGGTCGGCGAGCAGTTCGCGGCCGGTGCGGGGCGGCTGGAGGGGCAGCAGGGGCAGCGGGTCGGTGCCCCAGAGCGGGAGCGCGTCGCTCCCCGCCTCGGCCGGGGCGACCGGGGCCGCCGCCTCCTCCCTGGCCAGCTCGGCGCTGATGCCGGCGGCCAGGGCCTCGCCCGTCTCGCCGTTCGCGTCGGCGGGGCGGGAGAGGTGGTCCATGACGCGCGCCAGGGTGGGCCCCGGTGCGGGAACGGAACTCCCGGTGCCCACGCCCGTACCGGCACCGGCGCGGATGCCCGCACCGACCCCCTTTCCGACACCGGTTCCGACGCCCGTACCGACACCCGCGCCGACGCCCGAACCGATGCCCGCGCCCCGTGCCGTACCGACCCCGGAGCCGACCTCCATGCGGTCCAGGACGCGGTGCAGCCGGGCGGCCTCCGTACGCCACTTGCGGTCGACGACCTCCTCCGGATACTGCTGCCAGTCCACCGGGGACCAGTCGGGGCCTGCCTCGGCCGGGCCGCCGTGGAAGAGACGGGCGGCGAGCAGGGAGGCCGCCTCGTCGACCGCGCCCGGTTCTTCGAGCAGGTCGCAGGCGGGACGCTCACCGAGCCGGGAGGCGAAGCCCTCGGCGAGGCGGTCGCGGCGGGACAGCTCCGTCAGGGCCGAGACCACCCCGGCGTCGAGCCGGGAGGGCCAGCGGCCCATCCGCCAGGCGGGCAGCGCGACGCGTGTGAGCAGCCGGTCCCACCCCGCGTACGCGAGGCCCACCTGCTCCTGGGCGACGATCCGCAGTCCGTAGTCCACCGCCTGGGCGCGCTCGGACGCGGCGGCGGCCACCCCGCGCTCCATCAGCGCGGCGTGCTCGCCGCAGCCGCGCAGCAGCACCCGGGCCACGCGCGCGACCGCGCCGAGGGCCACCCTGCGGACCGGGCCGAGGCCCGGGGCGGACGCGACGGCGACCGCCGCGTCGAGCCCCCGGACGAAGCGCCGGGCAGCGGCTATGTCCGGGTGCGCGGAGAGCCCCGTACCGGCGACGACGGGGGCGAGGACGGCGCGCAATTCGGCGACGCGCATCCACCAGAGGAAGGGCGAGCCGATGACGAGGACGGGCGTGGCGACGACCGCGCGCCGGGCGCCGCGGCCCACCACGCCGCCCCGGGTGCCGGGGACCGGTTGCGCGGCCGATTCGACGACCGGCTCGGCGGTGGGCGCGCCGGCGGGGCCGGCCGGTCCGGCCGTCGGCGGAACCGCCCGGCCGAGTGCACGACCGAATATCCGTTCACGCGGCCGGTCGTGCCCGGGATGCGTACGGTCCTCCAGCCAGCTGTCGCAGTCCGGGGTCAGCGCTATGGCGGAGGGGACGGGGACGTCGAGACGCTCCGCGAGATCGCGCACCAGACGGTAGAGATCGGGCGCGGCCTTCTCCGAGACCGCGACGGTGGGGCTGAGAGCGGGCCTGGCGCGGACGACGACGGCGGCGACAGCGGCGGCCAGCGCCAGCACGACGACGGCGAGAACCGTCACCGCCCAGCGCGCGGCATTCCACCCCGCGCCGGCGAGATGCCCCGTCGCCCCGCCTGCCAGCAGCACGACGGCGACGGCCGCGGGCAGCAGCGCGACGGCCAGCGCCCGGCCGCGCAGCCGCAGCACGGCGAGCGCACGGACCCGGGCACCCTGGGCGCCCAGCTCGTCACCGATCCCGGAACCGGACATGGTCGGACCTCACCCCCTCTGGCGCCTCGGCTGCGTTGCTCACTCCCCCACTGTGGCACCCGCCACTGACATCGCAATGCCGGTGGGCCAAGTGCCGGAACGCATGCGCCGCACCCTAGTTGGACCCCGGAGACCCGTCATCCGGATGGCCCAACCGTCACCCGATGGAATGGCTCTGGTCAAAGCTGCTGACGAGCGGCGCCCCGGGGCTACCCGCACGTAGGCGAGCCGCGAACGCGACGGCGGGCAGCGGACAGCGGACACGTATACGAGCCGCAGCCCGGCGACGGGGCTGCGGCTCGTATACGTACAGAGAACTTACGTACGGAGAACTACGGCAGTGGTGACGGAGACCGCCCGGATCAGCCCTCCTGGACGTCCGCGGCGGCGCGCGCGATGTCCGTACGGTGCTGGGAACCGGCGAGGCGGATCCGGCCCAGCGCCGTGTACGCGCGCTCACGGGCCTGTGTGAGGTCCTTGCCCGTGGCCGTCACGGACAGCACGCGCCCGCCCGCGCTGACCACCGTGCCGGCGCCGGTGGTGCCGCCTTCCAGCCGGGTTCCGGCGTGCAGGACGTACGCGTCGGGTCCATCCTGGGCCGCGACCTCGTCCAGCCCCTCGATCGGGTCGCCGGTGCGCGGGGTGTCCGGGTAGTTGTGCGAGGCGACGACCACCGTGACCGCCGCGTCGTCGCGCCAGGCCAGCGGGGGGTGCGCCGCGAGATTCCCCTCGGCCGCCGCCAGCAGGACACCGGCCAGCGGGGTCTTGAGGCGGGCCAGCACCACCTGGGTCTCGGGGTCGCCGAAGCGGGCGTTGAACTCGATGACCCGTACACCGCGGCCGGTGATCGCGAGGCCCGCGTACAGGAGTCCGGCGAACGGCGTGCCCCGGCGGCGCAGTTCGTCGACCGTGGGCTGCAGAACGGTCTCCAGGACCTCTTCCACCAGCTTGGGATCGGCCCACGGGAGCGGGGAGTACGCGCCCATGCCGCCGGTGTTGGGGCCCTCGTCGCCGTCGAGCGCGCGCTTGAAGTCCTGGGCGGGCTGGAGCGGCAGGACCGTCTCACCATCGGTGATCGCGAAGAGCGAGACCTCCGGTCCGTCGAGGAACTCCTCGATGACGACGCGGCCGCAGGCGAGCCCGTGCGCGCGGGCCACGGCGAGGTCGCCGGTCACCACGACGCCCTTGCCGGCCGCGAGCCCGTCGTCCTTGACGACATAGGGCGGGCCGAACGCGTCGAGCGCGTCGTCGATCTGCTGCGGGGTCGTACAGACGTAACTGCGTGCCGTCGGTACGTTCGCCGCGGCCATCACGTCCTTGGCGAACGCCTTCGAGCCCTCCAGCTCGGCGGCCTCCTTCGAGGGACCGAAGCAGGGGATGCCCGCGTTCCGTACGGCGTCGGCGACCCCGGCCACCAGGGGCGCCTCGGGTCCGACGACGACCAGCTCCGCCCCCAGCTCGGTGGCGAGGCGGGCCACGGCCGCGCCGTCCAGCGCGTCCACCGGGTGCGATTCGGCCACCTCGGCGGTGCCGGCGTTGCCGGGCGCGCAGTGGAGAGCGGTGACCTCGGGGTCGAGGGAGAGAGAGCGGCACAGGGCGTGTTCGCGGGCGCCGCCGCCGATGACAAGGACCTTCACGAGGGGCAGCCTAACCGGGCGGGGGCGCCGGCCCATGTGCGGGCCATGGGACGAGACGCCGAAGGGCGGTCCCTCATTCGTTCGTATATTCCTCCACAACGGTCGCTCCCAGCTCGCGCACGATCAGGTCGTGACCGGAGAGGGCGGAGTCGACGAGATCCGGATCGTCCTCCTCCGCCGTGTCGTCCTCCGGGGCCACGGTGTGCGGCGGGGGCGGTGCCGCGGGTCTGTTGTCGGGGCGCGGCGGCTCGGGGCGGGCGGGCGCGGGCGCCGCGGGCCGCGATGCCTGGGAGGCCGGCGCGGGTCCTGAGCCGGAGCCGGGACCGGGGCCGCCCGGTCCCTGGCCCGGTCCGGGGCCGGGGCCCGAGGGCGCGCCGTAGCCACCGCCGCCGGGCGGGGTCCCGTAACCGCCTCCCCCGCCGCCGGCGGGCGCGCCGTAACCGCCGCCGGGAGCTCCGTAGCCCCCGCCGCCCCCACCGCCGCCGGACGGTGCCGGGGGCGCGGTGCCGCCGGACGGGTCGACGATCGCCTCGATCTTCCACTGGACCTGGAACTGCTCGGCGAGGGCCTGCTTGAGCACCGCCTCGCTGCCGCTGCTCGTGAAGTTGTCGCGGGCGCCCGCGTTGATGAAGCCGACCTGGAGGGTCGTCCCGTCGAACCCTGCGACCTGCGCGTTCTGGCTGAGCAGGATCCAGGTGAAGCGGCGGCGGTTCTTGACGGCCTCCAGGATGTCCGGCCACATGTGCCGTACCTGCCCGGCGCCCTGCGCCATGCCCGGGCTCGCCACTCCCGCCCCTGCGCCCGCGGCGGGGCCGGTGCCGGGCGCGGGACCGGAGGCCGGGGCGGGCGGCTGCGCGCCGGCGCCCTGGTGCACGCCCTGCCCCGGTGTGGAGGCGGTGGGCCAGCCGCCGGGGCGCCGCCCGGTCTCGGCGGCACCGGCGGCACCGGCACCGGGCCAGGCCCCGGGCCGCTGGGGCTCGGCGGCGGGAGCGGGAGCCGGCGCGGGTGCCGGGGCCGACGGAGCGGGCTGGGCGGGCGCGGCCTGCGCGGCGGCCTGCGCGGCCTGCGCCGCCGCGGCGGCCCGAGCGGCGGCAGTGGCGGGATCTTCCACCGGAGCGGGCGGCGGTACGGGGGCGTGGCCGCCGGGCCCGGGAACATACCCGGCCACGGGCCCGGCCCCCGCGCCGGAGAAGGCGGCCCCGGCGACCGAGGCCGAGGCGGCGGCGCCCCGCTCCAGCCGGTCGAGGCGGGCCTGGACCGAACGCTCGTCGTCGAACGCCGCGGGCAGCAGCACTCGCGCGCAGATCAGCTCCAACTGGAGCCGGGGCGAGGTGGCGCCACGCATCTCCGTCAGCCCCGTATTGACGAGATCGGCGGCCCGGCTCAGCTCGGCGGCGCCGAAGACGGACGCCTGGGCCTGCATCCGCTCGACGACATCGGCGGGGGCGTCGATCAGCCCCTTCTCCCCCGCGTCCGGCACGGCCGCCAGGATCACCAGATCCCGGAGCCGCTCCAACAGGTCTGCGACGAAGCGCCGCGGGTCGTTGCCGCCCTCGATGACCTGGTCCACGACCTCGAAGGCCGCGCCGCCGTCCCCCGCGGCGAACGCGTCGACCACGGCGTCCAGCAGCGAACCGTCCGTGTACCCGAGCAGGGCCGTCGCCATGGCGTACGTCACACCGTCGTCGGCCGCGCCGGCCAGCAACTGGTCCATCACGGACATCGAGTCACGCACGGACCCGGCGCCCGCCCGTACGACGAGGGGCAGCACCCCGTCCGCGACGACGGCGCCCTCCCTGCCGCACACCTCGGCGAGATAGTCACGCAGCGTCCCGGGCGGCACCAGCCGGAACGGATAGTGGTGCGTACGCGACCGGATCGTCCCGATGACCTTCTCGGGCTCGGTGGTCGCGAAGATGAACTTGAGATGCTCCGGCGGCTCCTCGACCACCTTCAGCAGGGCGTTGAACCCCGCCGAGGTGACCATGTGCGCCTCGTCGATGATGTAGATCTTGTAACGACTGCCGGCAGGCCCGAAGAACGCCTTCTCCCGCAGATCACGCGCGTCGTCCACGCCACCGTGCGAAGCCGCGTCGATCTCGATGACATCGATCGACCCCGGCCCGTTCCTGGCCAGGTCCCGGCACGACTGACACGTACCGCACGGGGTGGGCGTGGGCCCCTGCTCGCAGTTCAGACACCGCGCGAGGATGCGCGCACTGGTCGTCTTCCCACAGCCACGCGGCCCGCTGAACAGGTAGGCGTGATTGACCCGGTTGTTGCGCAGGGCCTGCTGCAGCGGGTCAGTGACATGCTCCTGCCCAATGACCTCGGCGAACGACTCGGGGCGATAACGGCGGTACAGCGCAAGGGACGACACACCTACGACGATATCGGCCCCCTACGACAAACCCGCCTCCCACCGCCACCCCACAACGCAAGCGCCCCCCACGCACCCGCCAGAGCCGACCTACCCTTGCTGCCTTCCGGCCCTGGGGGAGTTCAGTCAGTTAGCGCCACGTGAGGGGCTCCGCACACAGTACCTGATCCGGGACCCCACGAACGAGTTCGCGAGCACGGCCCAGCGTCTTGTATTGTTTGCCGCGGAGGATTCGCCTAGTGGCCTAGGGCGCACGCTTGGAAAGCGTGTTGGGGGCAACCCCTCACGAGTTCGAATCTCGTATCCTCCGCCATTGCTCTCACCGGGCAATACGTCGAAGGGCCCCACCGCGAGGTGGGGCCCTTCGACGTTGTCCTCAGACCTCGTTGTCCTGGTTTTTGTCCACAGCGGGCGTGGCCGGGGCCCTCAGATGGCTTCGGCGATCTTCGGGGCCACGTCCTTGAGCATGGCGTCGGGCACATGCGGGTACCTCGCCCGCACGCTGTCGGACGTGCCCGGCGCCCACCCCATGATCTGATCAGTGACGGGCGCCGGGACACCGAGCAGTATGAGCACGGTGGCGGCTGTGTGCCGGGCATCATGCAACCGGGCGTTCCGAACCCCCGCGTCGCCCAGCAGCCGCTTCCAGTCGTGATGGCTGCCGGGGTAGGCGGAGCGCCGCGGGCGAACCCGGCCATACCGCGTATCAGCTGCTGAGGTACGGCCACTTCCATCAGCACGACTCAGCCCCTGCGATCAGCGGCCTTGGGCGGACGCCGGGACCGATCCGGCGTTCTTCTCCACGCCGGCGAAGGGGAGGGTGGGTTCGGCCAGGATGTCGCGGCCGGCCTCGCTCTTGTAGATCTCGTCGACGCTGCCGAACCGTGCCTCGGAGTAATCGAGTTCGAGGAGCGCGGCGGCCTGCCGGACGGATGCCTCGTCGGGGCCCTCGATCTCGACGAACGTCGGGAGGTCCGGCCAGGTGTCGAAGTCGAAGGCGACCTCGCCCAGGCGCCACTCCTCGCGGTAGTTCTCCTGGTAGCGGACCTCGCGCATGCCGACGTTCCGGAGAATCTCGGCCATGGCGTGCAGGTCCGTGACCTCGGTCTCGATCTCCGTGGTGCCGTCGATCGTGGTGGCATCGGTGACCTGCTTGAGCGTGAGCGTCGAACGCGTACCCTCGTCGCGCAGACGTACCCAGGCACCGCCGTCGAGCGCGTCGTTCTCGAAGATCTTGCGGGTGAGGAGGGTGCGCGGGAACGCCTGGACCGCACCGAGCGCGGTCAGCCGGGCCTGGAGGTCGGCTACGTCGACGGCAAGGAACTTGGCCTCGTACTCGTGCTTCATGAGTCCTTCTTCTCCTGGTGATGGGCGGAGTCGGTTGTGTGAGCCGCAAGGAGCAGGCCCATACGGTGGGTGTGGTCGTGGAGCTGGCCGACGTGTGCCCGCTCGGTGAATTCGTTGGTCCGCAGGGTCAGCAGAACATCCCAGTCGCCTATGAAGTGGCGTCTCAGCTTCTCCGGCGACGTGTAGTGCTCGATCAGATAGTGGCGCTGCGTGACGGGCATCATGAACTCCGCGCCGAACAGGCCGCCCGGCCGCACCATCGCCTGCATGCGGCTGACGAACTCCCCCAGTGGACTGTGGTGGTTGGCACTGTAATGCCAGGAACAGCTTGTCCAGACGGCGTCGCAGAGCACGCCCAGGGGCTCGGCCTGGAGGAAGTCCTCCTCCACGACCTGGACACGGTCATGGAGCGCTTGGAGCTTGAGGCGGTCGATGAGTCCCGTCGTGCGGGCATTCTCATCGCCCGGAAGGTGGACGCTGCCACCGTGCAGGGCGAGCGGGTCGCGTTCTACGGCGATGACGCGGTAGCCGGCGGCTGCGAGCGGCACGACGAATCTGCCGTCGCTCGCGCCGATGATCGCGATGGTGGCTCCGGGAGCGACTCGTTCCTCAGAGGATCGCGCGACAGACTTCGTCGGGCCCGAGCCCCGTGGTGTCGACGTGGTGCGTCGGGAACTGGGCGTAGGCGTGGGTGATCCTTTCGGCGGCGTTCTCCGCGAGGACGTCCCATCGGGAGACCGGCTTGTCCCGGTGAGCGAGGCGGCGCCGGCGCTCGTCCTCCGTACAGACCAAGAGGTACGTGACGGGCTGCGGCAGGCCGGAGGGCAGCGTGACGTCGAGGTCGACACCGAAGGCCCGGTGGTTGGCGAGACAGCGGGCGAAGTAGCTCTCCACGACGACCGGACTCCCCGCGAGGAGATTGCTTCGTATCTCGTCGACCGCTGTCAGCAGAGCGGAGAGGTAGAAACACATGCGTGCCTCGTTGGCGTGCCGAGGGGAACGAGACTCCCCGGACGACACCACCTACGCGCCATCAGTAATCCGTACAGCCGGAGACTCCATTCCGTACTGCCGTCACCAAGCGGACACTGACAGCTATGACTTCCCGACCCGGTAAAGCCCATCAGGCCGTCATGCCCACGTAGGACCCGGTGGCCAGGCCGAGGCGCACGATGACAGCCCATAAAGCACCTCGCGAGGTATACTTTATCCCACATTTGATATCAGGAGGCTTGCATGAGTCGGACGGTTATCGACCTGGACGACGACCTGGTCGCGGACGTGGCGAAAGCCCTCGGGACGAACACCAAGAAGGAGACCGTCAACACCGCTCTTCGCGAGGTGCTGGAGAGTCGGCGTCGCGCCCTGGCTCTCGCCCGGCTGCGGGCCGCGGCGGGCGACGGCGCATTTGATCTGGAACTGTTCGAGAACAAGGAGAACTACCGCCGGTGAACGCGGCCCAGTTCCTGATCGACACCAGCGCGCTCGCGCGGTTCATGCGCGGGGAAGCCGAGCAGTACGGCTGGGACCAGGCCGCCGCGGCCGGCCTCATCGCGACCTGCCCGATTACCGAACTCGAGTTCTTCTACAGCGCACGGTCAGCTGCCGACCGGACGCGCGGCATCGAGGACATGCAGCTGATCTTCGGCTGGGTTCCCGTCGACGACCGCGCCTACGACCGCGCCTGGCAGGTCCAGGAAGCCCTCACCAAACAGGGGAGGCACCGAAGTGCCGGAGCTGTCGACCTGGTCATCGCCGCGACCGCTGAGCTCCAGGGGCTCACCCTGCTCCATCGCGATCACGACTTCGAATGCGTCGCCGCGGTGACCGGGCAAGCCCTGCAGTGGTACGGCCCGGAGCACGGCAAGTAGGTCGGCAGTGGTTGCGGTTCTGGTTGCGTTCACCGCCGTACGACATCGTTCAGAAGCCCCACCCGAGTCGGCCGGTGCCAGCTCTCGGTGGGCGCGTGCCTGGCCCGGGGCGTCGTCTCGGTGCGGCACGGCATCCTCGGGTGGAAGGGTTCTTCCTCCGCCCGTCCCGCGAGGCATCCCGGTGGTGGTGTCGCGTCGCTGTGCTTTCTCAGCCGATGGTGACGACGCGGGCCCAGGACGGCGGGGTGTCCGGGGCGTAGTCCGGGTCTTCCTCGTCCGCCGCGCTCGCCGGGCGGGGGAAGAGGCCGACGACGGTGCGGCAGGGTGGCGGTGCGGAGGGCCAGGGGGTCTGACCGTCCGTCAGGGCGACGATCACATCCGGGCGGGGCCGGGAGCGGAGCGCCCGGGCGAAACCGGAGCGCAGGTCCGTTCCCCCGCCACCGACCAGTTCGATGCTCTCGGCGCGGCAGAGCGGGACGGCCACTCCGGCCGCCGCGTCGCAGGAGATCACCGACACCAGGTCTCGCCGCCCGCCCACCGATCGCGAGAGCGCCGCCACCTCCAGCAGCGCGCTGCCCAGCTCGGCGTCGCTCACCGACCCTGAGGTGTCGATCACGACGCAGACCCGGGGCGGCATGCGGCGCAGGCTGGGCAGCAGCACCTTGGGAACAGCGGCCGATCGGCGGGACGGACGTCGGTAGCTGTGGTCCTCGCCCTGTCCCGACGCACCCACCGCGGAACGGACCGCCGCCCCCAGCAACTGCTTCCAGGGCTGCGGTGGATGGAATGCCTCGTCCGCCCACCGGCGCCATCCCTCCGGAGCGTCGCCCGGCCGCCCCTTGATCCCCTCGGCAACCCGGAAACGGACCGCGTCCCGCTGCTGCTTGCTCAGCCCGTGTGCCCCGTCGGGCCCCAGTTCCCACGAACGGTGCTCTCCATCGGCCCCGCTGCCGCAGTCCAGCCAGGCCAGGTCCGCGGCAGACCCGGACATCGACGACCTCCGCAGATACTCCTCCATCAGCAGCCCGTCCGGCAGCCGCAGCAGCGACGGCAAAACCGCCCCGGCGGGCAGGGGCAGACCGTCACCGTAGATGTCGTCGTTGATCTCGAAGTCGGCCGCGATGTTCCTCCGCAGCCGCTCGCCCGGCCCGTACTCCTCGTACTGCCGCGCATACCGCTCGCCCCGCCCGTGGTGATCCCGGAGCAGGTGGGAGACCTCATGCACCCAGACGCCCGCCAGTTCCTCCACCGGAGTGCGCGCCACGAAGCCGGGGGAGACGTAGCAGCGCCAGTACGCGTCCACCGCCATCGTCGGCACCGACCGGTCCTCCACCACGTGCAGTGCGAAGAGCGCGCCGGCCAGGTAGGGACGGACCTTCACCGCGTGCAGCCGCGCAGCCAGCAGCTTCTCCATGTCCAGAGGGAGTCCGGTCCGGCCGTACGGCCCGCCGGAGCCGGTCGGCGGCCCCGGCACGGTGGCCCGCGCCGGGCGCGGCGGCGAGGGCCGGGACATCGGGTGCGGCACCGGGCGCTTCGCGGCCCCCGTCATCGGTGCACCTCCGTCGGGCGCCCGGCACCGGCCACCGCCGTGGTCCGCCCCACCGACTGATCCGCCAGCCGGACGAGCCCGATCACCCCGGCCAGCCGCTCCAGCGCCTCCGGCACCTCCCAGTCGTCGCGCCGCAGCGCGGCCAGCGCCGTGGCCGGAGCGACCAGCAGGTCCGGGACGCCGGTCTCCAGCGCCCGGACCAGCACCGCCCAAGCCGCCTCCCACCGTGCCCGCTGCGGCCGTGCCCCTACGGCGGCCACCACCGCCTCCAGCGCGGCCTGCCGCAGATCGCCTCTCTCCGGCAGCTCGGCGGAGGCCGGATCGGCCAGCAACGACTCCGGGTCCGGCAGTTCCATCCGGTCGAGATGAGCGAGGAGTTCGAGCCCGGGCCCGTCCCCCACGGCGCCTCGCACCAGCAGCGCCAGCACCTCCCGGGAGGCGGAGGCCGCCGTACCGAAGGCCAGCAAGGTCAGCGCGGCCTCCCAGCTCCGGGGCGACGGCCAGGCACCGCCGCGCCGCGTCTCGCTGCTCGGCAGCCGGTGGATCAGCGTCGGCCGGGCCTCCAGGAAACCGCACACCGCGCGCCGGGCGTAGGCCACCGCCTCCGCCAGCCGCTCCGGCACCAGCCGGGGCAGCTCCGCCCGGGGCCAGATCCCGCCCAGCCCGCGCACCACCACCTCCCGGTCGTGCACCCAGTACAGATGCACGAACCGGTTCGCCAGCGGAGGGCTCAGCTCCCACCCGTCCGCCGCCGACGCGCGCGGATTGGCGGCGGCCACGATCCGTACTCCTGGCGGCAGTTGCAGCGCGCCGACCCTCCGCTCCAGGACGACCCGGAGCAGCGCGGCCTGGACGGCCGGGGTGGCCGTGGAGAGTTCGTCCAGGAAGAGCAACCCCCGCCCGGCCCGGACGAGTTCCACGGCCCACTGCGGCGGCGCCATCGGCACCCCCTGCACCGCCGGGTCGTCGCCGACGATGGGCAGCCCGGAGAAGTCGGTCGGCTCGTGGACGCTGGCGATCACGGTCGACAGCGGCAGGTTGAGAGAGGCGGCGAGCTGCGTCAGGGCCGCGGTCTTGCCGATGCCCGGCTCGCCCCACAGCAGTACGGGCAGGTCGGCCGCGACGGCCAGGGTGAGGGCTTCGAGCTGCTCATCGGGGCGCAGCTCGGTGGTGGTGGTCCGCAACAGGGACAAGAGGTCCTCGGCGACGCCGAGTTGGGGGTCGGTTCCGGACGGGCCGACGGGGGTGAGCGGGGGCGTACCGGCAGGGGCGGGCAGGAGGGTACTGGAGGTCATGGGCATCACCTGGGTGGGATCAGGGAACGGGACGGCCCGTCCCGGCGGTGGTGGGATGGTGGGGTTGTGCGGCTCGCGGGACGCGCGGGACGTGGGTGGGGCAGCCGGTCGGGCGACCGCCCGGCAGGCGGATCAGAACAGGCCGGTACGGGGCCTTGCCCTGCTGCTCCGCTTGCGGCGCATCGCGGCGGGCATACGGCGGTCGGGCCGCGGCCGGTGGCCCGGCTCCGCGCGCCCCGGGCCGGAGGCGTTCCCGCCCCCGGACGCACCAGCGGCGGGGTGTACGGCGACCAGCCCCGAGCGGAAGAGTCCGTGGTCGATGCGGCGGGCCGCGGCCGACTCCAGTTCCTCGCGGAGCGGCCCGTCACGCAGGACCGCACCGGGACCGAGCAACTTCTCGACCACGTCCAGCGCCCCGACGACGTCACCGTGGCCGAGCCGTTCCCGGACCGCGGGCAGTGCCTCCGGTTCGCGGTGCACCGCGTCGATGGCCCGCAGGCAGGGCAGCGCGGGCCCGCCGAGCGCCACCAGCAGTTCCTCCCGGCGCAGTTGTGCCGGATCGTGGTCGATCGCCGCCAGTACGCCGTCCCGCAGCGCGATCCGGTGGATGTCGCCCCGGCACTCCACCCGATGCGGGTCGTCGGGCCGGCGGGCGGAGCCGACCGCCGCCGCCGAACCGGCCACCGCGAGTGCTGTGGCGACGAGCGGATGCAGCCGGTCGGGCGCGACCAGCCCTGCCCGCAGCAGCTCCAGATCCGGAAGGACCCGGGCCGCCGCTTCCGGCAGCACCGGAAGCACCGCGACCTCCTGCGGCGGCAGTGCCTCCCGGAGCGGCCGTACCGTCGGGGCATGGGCTTCGTCGGGGGCGACGAGTTCGAGCACGGCGCGGCTCCGCGCACCGAGTCGCACAGTGAAGGCCCCGCGAGGGCGGCCCTCGGCTCCCAGCAGCAGCTCGGCCTCGGCGGCCCACCGTGCCGTCGCCCACGAGCAACCGTGGACGGCGGACCGGTCGGGCAGGTCCGGCAGGTAGGGCTCAGCGAGCCGTGCCGGGAACGGAGCCCCGGCCGTGCCGCATCGCCACCTCAGTTCGCCGCACCGCCCGGAGTCCCAGAGATGCCGGTGCAGGTCGAGCCGGAAACGCCGGTCGGGATGCGGGTGAGGATGATGCTTCGGGGCGCCGGTCCCCGACTCCTCCCACAGCGTCAGGGACATCCGCTGCCCGGCGTCCGCCCAGGCCGGCGGTGTCCGCACCACCAAATGCAACGGTGTGGCGCCGGAACTCCGGTAGCGGGCGAGGGAGATGGTCAGGCCGGGCCGGAGCCGCCCGTCGGGGGCGATCCGGGGCATGTGCCATCGGAGCAGGTCCGGGGCCAGCCGACGCAGATCCGCACGAAGGCGGGTGACGAGATCAGTGCCGTGGCGGTCGCGCACGGCGCGCAGATCGAGATCGGGGTCGACCCGGGCGGCGGCACAGGCCCCCGCCCAATCGCCGACCGCACGTCGTGCGGTCGCGGTCTCGATCATGGACGGCGGCACGGCGTACTCACGTACGCGCTGCCACATCAACAGGTGGGCGGGAATCCGATTCGCGAGGTGATGTGCCATCAGCACTCACCTTGTGCGAATGATTCCCCCGATCCGTACGAGGAGGAGTTCTTCATCCCCGGGATCATAAGCACCACGACGAGGATCTGTCAGTCCCTTTCGACCGCCGCTCACGCCGGATCGGCTGCACCACGATCCGCTACGCGTTCGCGAGCAGCGGGTCGTACGGGGTCGAGCCGCGGCGGCCGGACATGAAGGAGAGAAAGTCCTTGACGAAGGCCGCGCGGGAGTACCTTCCTTCGGCGTCGGCCACGGTGCGTCGGAAGCCGGTGCGGAAGAGGGTCCGGTACTCGTCCGCGTCGATGTACCCGTTGCCGTCCGCGTCGGTGACGTCGAAGAGCACTTCGGCGACCCTGATCAGCGCGGGTCCGGCCAGGGAGGGGACAGCGGCGGCGTACTCCTCCTTGCTGACGCGGCCGTCGCCATCGGTGTCGAGGGCCGCCTGGAGTTCCCGCCACCACTCGGCGAACGCCTGGTAGAGCCTGGTCTCCGCCGGTTCGTCCAGATCGAGGCGAGTGGACAACTCCCGTGCCATGGCGGCGAGATCGGGCCAGTCCAGATAGCCGTTGCCGGTCTGGTCGAGCACCGCGGTGAAGAACTCGTCGGCGCTCCGCCGGGTCGGGGTCTCCTCGGCGGGACCGGACGGCACGGGGAACGGCGTGACCAGCCGGAACAGGGCCCCCGCCCGCTTCATCCGGCCGCGCAGCGCGGTGAGGGTCGCGGCCTGGGCGAATTCACCGGCGTCGCTGTCCGGGGGCCAGGTCAGGGACAGCAGTTCGGTGACGTTCTCGGTCCGCAGCCAGTTCTCGGGCAGGAAGCGGGCCAGGCCGGCGGCCAGGTAGGCGCCCTGCATCAGGGTCCGGGCCCCCGGGACCTCGGGGAGGCCCGCCCGCCGGCGGAAGGACTCGGGGAGGGACGCCACGGTGATCGCGCCGAGGACCGGCCCGGCGAACGCGCGGCCCGCCGCCCAGACGGTGGGCAGGCCGTTCAGCAGGGGCGGTGCCGGAAGATGGTCGAAGAGCTTGTAGAGGATGATGCGCAGCGCCTCCGTGTTCTCCAGTACCTCCTCGACCATGTGGTCGTAGTACGGCCAGAACTCCGCGAGGGTTGGCGGCAGATGGCCCGGGGCGTCCCCCAACGCCGCCAGGAACGCGTGGTATTCGGCGTAGAGCCGCTCCATGGTCTCCTGGTCGAGCGGCTGTCCGCTCAGCCGGCACATGGTGACGGAGCTCTCGAAGAGCGTCGCGACCACCCAGGCGCGGACCTCGGGGTCCATCGCGTCGTACGGCCGGTCCCGCGCGTCGGTGCCGCTCAGCCGCGCGTGCAGGCGGTTGAGCCGCGCGGCCTCCTTGCGCCGGGCGTCGTCGTCGGGGCCGAACATGCGCTGGAGGCTCACGAGGGTGTTGCGCAGCCGCCGCCACGGATGGGCCACGAACGTGGAGTTGTCGGTCAGGGCGGCGCCGATCCGCGGGTGGGCCGCCTCCAGGACCGTGGCCCTGACCACGGCCAGGGCCCAGCGCGGATCGTTGAAGAACCGGTGGAACTGCGAGTCGGGGCCGAAGAGGGATCCCGGCTGCGGTGGTTCGCTGATGTGCGTGTCCGTCACGGGTGCGGTTCTCCGTTCGTGTACGGCGCCACCGCGCCGAAGCGGCGGTCGCGCTGCCGGTAGGCGCCCAGGCACTCCAGGAAGTGCGGTGCGCGGAAGTCGGGCCAGAGCACCTGCGGGAAGATCCACTCGGCGTAGGCCACCTGCCAGAGCATGAAGTTGGAGATGCGCTGTTCGCCGGAGGTCCGGATGACGAGGTCCACGTCGGGCGTGTCGGGAAAGGGCAGATGAGCGGCGAACCGCCGCTCGTCGACGGCGTCGGCCGGCACCCCACTGCGGATGAGGGAACGCGCCGCCTCGACGATGTCGCCGCGCCCGCCGTGGTCGAACGCCACGGTCAGCGTCAGACCCCGGTTCGCGCCGGTCAGCGTCATCAGGTCGGCGAAGTCCCGGGCCAGCGGCGCGGGGATCCTCGGGTCCGTCACGCCGAGGAACCGGCAGCGGATGCCGCGCGCGTGCAGCAGCGGGGCGTGTTTGCGCACCACCCGGCGCACCAGACCCATGAGGAAGTCGACCTCACCGCTCGGGCGCCGCCAGTTCTCGGTGGAGAACGCGTACAGGCTCAGCCACTCCACCCCCGCCGTCCTGGCCGCCTCGATGACGTCGATCACCGTCGACTCCGCCGCCCGGTGCCCCGACGTACGCGGCAGGGAGCGCCGCGCGGCCCACCGGCCGTTCCCGTCCATCACGCACGCGACGTGGCGCGGCACCCCGGCCGGCGAGGCGGACGTATCGTCGGGCCGTTCGGCCGTCATACGTATGCCACCGGCCGGTGGCATCGCCCGTGCCACTGCCGTCGTTGACACTGCCGCCGCTGCCGTTGCCGCAACGTGCTCCCCCTCCACCCGGCGTCACTCGGATCGACACTCAGCAGAGTGCCGGTATCCGGCCCCCGGCGCGGCGTGATCTCCGCCCGTTCACCTCTCGACCGTCCGTACGGCGTGCGGGAGTACGCCTTGGGTACAGGTGTCGGCTTTTCGCAGGGGCCGGGGGCCGGGCGGGCGCCTTTACGAGGGCCGGTCCCCCGGGCTCGCCGTCAGCGCGGCCAGCACCGATCGCGCCGCTCGTTCCACCGCGCGCCGCGCCTGCTCGACCGCCTCGGGGTCGGCGGCGTGGTCGAAGGCGTCGAAGCCGTGGTGGGCGAGCGGCACGTCGATCACCTCCACCCTCGCCCCGCTGCCCTCGGCCGCGGTCAGGAACTCCTCGACCGTCGCCGCGATCTCCGGCCGCTCCCTGCCCACCCGGGTCAGCACGATCGGCAGCGGCCCGGCGCCGGCGATCCTCGCCGCGGGACGGAAGCGCGGTTCCACCAGGCTCCAGCCGGGGATCGGCGCGAGCACGGGGTACGTCGCCGCCACGCACCGGAGCCATGGCGGCGGCGCCGCGAGCCAGTCCGCCAGCAGGAGTCCGCCGCCGGAGAAGAACCACAGGGCGACGCGCTCCCCGTCGACGCGCGGATCGGCCCGTACGCGCTCGACCGCCGCGACGACGTCCTCGGCGGCGCGGGCGTAGTCGGTCAGCCCGTGCAGGCGGTGATCCACCGTGACGCCGACGGCTCCCAGGCTCGCCGCGTACCGCCCGTAACCGGTGAAGAGCGGCCAGTCCCGGGGGGTGGGGCGGGTGTCGGCGGGGAGCGGGCCGCCATGGACGAAGACGATCGCCGGGCTGGGCGGAGGGACGGGGCGGGACGTGGACGTGGAGGTATGCGTCTCGGGGAAGTACGTGGTCGTGCGTTCCGTTCGTTCCACGCCGCCGGTCGACGGTCGATCGGTCACGTTCGGAACGGTCGCCACGTCCAGGATGAACGGCCGCTCGTTCGTGGGGCCTTCGCGCCGCTCCGCCGTGACGCGGTGTCCTTCGTCCGCCGCCGCCCGCAGGAGTACGCCGGCCAGCTCGTCCGGGACCGAGAGCATCGGCCAGTGGCCGGTGTCCAGTTCGAAGAAGCCCACCCACGGTTCGGCCAGCGCCAGGAAGCGCGGCAGTCCCGTCGCCACCACCAACTCGACCTGCGCGATGCCCGAGCCGTTGGCCGTGCAGAAGATGCCGGTCGTCGGCAGCGCGGCGAGCGCGTCCGCGTGCGTCAGGCGGAGCGGCTGGGTGAGCGTGCCCAGCGGCTGGGGCGCGGCGTGCCGGACCAGCCGGTCCAGCGCGGCCTCGGAGAGACCGGCCGTGCCGCCCCAGCGCTCGGGTTCGGCGGCGGACGGCGGGTCCGCCAGCCACTCGTGCCCGTTCGGTGCCTCCCCCGCCTCCCGCGCCGCCAGCCGGTCGCGGATCGCCTGGTCGGGGGCGAGCGCCAGCGCCACGTCGCCGTCCTGGGGCAGGCCCGCGTCGAGGTGGACGATCCGGGCGACCCGCTCCGGGCGCCGGTCCGCCGCGCCGAGCACCGGGTGGATGCCGTAGCAGTGGCCCACCAGGACCACGCCCTCCGGAGCGGGGATGGTGTCCAGCAGGTTCACCAGGTCCTGGATGTGCGTCTCCAGGTCCGTGTCCGGGCCCGCCAGGTGCCGGCGGTCGCCCATGCCGGTGAGCGTCGCCTCGTACACCTGGGCGCCCGCCGCCCGCAGCCGGGCGCTCACCTCCTGCCACACCCAGCCACCGGTATGACCGCCCGACACCAGCACGAACGTGGTCATGGCCACCGCCCCCTCCGATTTCCGATCACCGATCTCGTACACCGATCGCGTACGCCGGTACCGTAGGAACTCCCCTTGAGGGAGGTTCAAGCCGTGGACGACAGCACGTGGGACGGCGACGGCACGTGGAGCATCGGGGAGCTGGCCCGGCGCGCGGGCGTCACCGTCAAGACCGTCCGCTTCTACTCCGACCGCGGGCTGCTGCCCGAGACCGCCCGCAGCTCCGGGGGCCACCGCCGGTACGGACCCGAGGCGCTCGACCGGCTCCGGCTGATCCGCTCGCTGCGCACCCTCGACCTGCCGGTCCCCGACGTGGGCCGGGTCCTCGGCGAGGAGGCCGCGCTGGAGGACGTCGTCGCCCGGCGGCTGCGGGAACTCGGCTCGCGACTGGCCGCCCTGCGCTGGCAGGAGGCCGCGCTCCGGTCGCTCCGGGAGTGCGCCGCCGGGGAACGCGCCGAGCGGCTGCGCCTCATCGGCGCCGTGACCGCGCCGCCCAGCACCGCCGCGCTCGCGCGCTTCTGGCGCCGTGAGCTGCCGGTGCGGCTGCCGGCCAAGCTGCGCGCCTCGATCGTGGACGCGGTGGTTCCGCAGCCGCCCGCCGATCCGGCGCCCGACCAGGTCCTGGCCTTCGCCCGGCTGCACGCGCTCGTCTCCGGCGCCAGGCCGCCGGCCGACCACTGGCGCTCCCCGGCCGGCCGGTCCATGTGCGGCAGGACCGACGAGGAGGTGCGCCCGGCCGTGCTCTACGAAGGGCTCAGCGAGGCGTTCGACCTGGCCTCCGCGGAGCTGCGGGCCCGGCGCGCGCCGTACGGGGGCGACGCGCTCGACTGCTTCGTCGCCGCGCACGCCCGTACGTACGGCGCCCGGGACACCCCCGAATTCCGGCGGCGGCTGCGCGTACTGCTCACGGTGACCGCCGATCCCGTCCTCGACCGCTACTGGGAACTCAGCGGCGAACTGTCCGGCCCCCTCGAACCGACGCTCGGCGCCGCCCAGGAGTGGCTGCGCGCCGCCCTGGAAGCAGAGTCGGCCAGTCCGGGTGACCGTCCCTTCCCGCGCCCGGCAGGCACGAACTCCGCCGAATAGTGGATCCGGCAACTCACGTTACACAGACGTGAAAACGATGTGCCCCCGGTGTGCCCTAATTGCCAACGCCCCGCGAATGCCTGACATTTGACACGTTGCAGCGGCCGCTCGGATCTGCGTAGCATTCACCACCGACGGAATCCGCGCCACGATCCCGTCTCGCGCCGATGGCCACCGCTGTCCGCCGGACGCCGAGTGGCGAAGACCTCCCCCGACGCGGAGTGGAATGAAACCCCGGTGGAATACCGGGGAAACAGGTCGTTCGCCACGCTCACCCCCCCACATGCAAAAACTGAGCGCAGGGCAGGCACGTGAAATTCACGAGTATGGACGAGTTGAATGTGACGCCGGGACTCCTGACCGTCTGGCGGGCCGTGCCGCGAGGTGTGGAACAAGGGACGCGGCAGGGCGTGGAGGGCGCCGCTGGGTGGGTCGCCGATGGGCGGGCCGCCTCGTATGTGCAGGAGGCGCATATCGCCGGCGCGTTGGCGGGTGGGCGCGGCACGGAACGGGATCCCGCCTGGCTGGCCACTGCTTTTGAGCTGCCTGGAGAGGCAAGGACAGAGGGCGGGGGCGGGGTGCTGGAAGCGGCGCTGCTCGCGTGGATCGATCGGCATGAGTCGCTGCGCAGCCGGCTGGTGCCGGAGGAGACGTCACGCGGCGGGCTGCGGCGCGACACCCTGCCGGTCGGAGGTGTGTCGCTGCGGCGCACCGTCGAGGGGAATTTCGCGTGCGGGAAGTCGCTCGCCTCCCGTATTGAGGAGGTGTTCGACGCGGAGACCGATCCGCTCGCCTGGCCGTCCTTCGTGTTCGCGACGGTCGAACACGCCGATGGGCACACGCTGTATCTCGGATTCGACCACTCAAATGTGGACGGGTATTCCATCCTGCTCATCGCCCATGAAATACATGAGCTGTACGCGGCGGTCGCCTCCGGAACCCGGGCCGCGCTGACCGAAGTCGGAAGTTATCTGGACTTCGCCGACATCGAACGTGAATACGCGGCGCTCGTGCACACCGAGCACGCGGCCGTCGTACGGTGGCGGGAATTCCTTGGCTCCGGGGGCGGCGGGCTTCCCGAATTTCCCGCACGGGGACGGGGGGAGCGGGGTGGGCTGGGTGATCCGGGTGAGCGGAGTGGCTCGGGCGGTTCCGGGCGGGAGCAGATCGGGGGGTGCGAGCTGCTGCTCGACGCCGACGCGGCCCATGCCTTCCAGCGCGCCTGCCGCCCCCACGGCGGCAACTTCCTCACCGGTGTCCTCACCTGTCTCGCCCTCGCCGCCCGCGAGGAGGAACAGGGGGAGAGGGAATTGGGGTGGGAGTCCGGTGAGTTCCGGGCGCTCACGCCGTTCCACACGCGCGGCGACGCCCGGTGGGCGCACTCCGTCGGCTGGTACGTCGGGCTGGCTCCGCTCCGCTTCCCCGTGCGCCGCGGCGACTCCTTCGCCGACATCCTGACCGCCGCCTCCACCGCGCTCGACGGGGCCGGGGAGATGGCGGCGATACCGTTCCCCCGGGTCTCCGAACTGCTCGGGAGGCGGCTGGAGCCGCGGTTCGTCGTGTCGTACATGGACATGCGCAGGACGCCCGGCGCCCGCCGGTGGGGCGAGTGGAAGGCGGCGGCGCTGCGCAGCCGCCGCGTCCATCCCGACGAGGTCTACCTCTGGGTCAACCGCTCGTACGACGGCGTCCATCTGAGCTTCCGCCACCCCGCCACCGAACCCGCCCGGCACGCCGTCTCCCGCCTCGTCGCCGGGACCGGGCGGCTGATGCGGCGCCTCGCCGCCGAGGGCGTGCCCGGCACGGCGGTCCATGTCAAGAACGTACTTCCGCGGGACCTCGTGCCCGCCCGGCAGCAGGAGCCCGCCCCGTGTTGATGACCCCCATCGCCGAACTCACGCCCGCACCGGGTGAGTTGGTGACTTTCCAGGTACCCGCGTCCGCCTCGGCCACCTCCGCCGTCTCACCGGTGCCGCCCTCGTACGTCCAGGAGAACCACGTACGGCGGCTGCTCGCCCACCGGGCGGCGGGCCGGGCCCAGTCCGCGTGGGTCGGGATCATGTACGACGTGCCGGGGCGGCTGGACACCGGCGCCCTGGCCTCGGCGCTGCGCGCGTGGGTGCTGCGCCACCCGACCCTGCTCAGCTGGTTCTCCGTCCAGTCCGTCCAGGACGGCGGAGGCATTCTGCGCCATGTCGTCGATCCCGCGGGGGTGTCGGTCGAGGCCGCGTCCGCCGGCGCGTACGACTCCCCCGCCGCCATCCGCGACTGGCTGCTGGAGCTCTTCGACACCGGTACGGACCCGCTCGACTGGCCGCCCTTCGTGGTCGGTGCGGTGGTACGGGACGATGTCTCGACCGTCTACTACGCCGTCGACCACTGTCACAGCGACGGCCTCTCCGCGCTCCTCGTCTTCGCCGAACTGCGCGCGCTGTACGAGGCGGCCGTGGCCGGGACGGTCGCGGAGCTCCCCGAGACCGGCAGCTACGTCGACTTCTGCGCCCTGGAACGGGAGCGGTCCGCGCTGCTGACGGCCGACTCGCCCGAGGTGCGCCGCTGGCTGGAGTTCTTCCGCGCCGGGCCGCCGCCCACCTTCCCGCTGGACCTGGGCACCGAGCCGGGCGCGGCCTACCCCAAGCTCTCGCTCTCCCTGGACCTGCTCGACGCCGCGGAGACGGACGCCTTCGCCAAGGTCTGCCGGACCCACGGCGCCGGGTTCTCCGCCGGGGTGCTCGCCGCGCTCGGCATCAGCGGGTACGAACTGGGCGGCCACGACACGTACCGCGCGCTCTCCGTCGTCCACACCCGGGACGAGCCGCGCTGGCTGCTCTCCCAGGGGTGGTTCATCAACCTCGTCCCCGTCGAGTTCCCGGTCGTCCCGGTCGGTCCGGTCGGTCCGGTCGGTCCAGAGGCGGGGGACGCGGCAGGCTCGGCGGGCGGCGGGCTCGCCGAGGTGCTGACCGGCGCCCGGACCGCCTTCGCGCGGGCGCGCGAGCTGGCCGGGGTCTCCCCGGTACGGGTCGCCGAGCTGGTCCCGGGGCTGGCGGTGCAGCCGGGCGCCGGGGCCGTGCTGCCCATGGTGTCGTACGTCGACCTGCGCCACGCGCCCGGTTCGCAGGACTGGGCGGAGGCCAACTGCCACGGGCTCGCCGGGCCCGGGACCAGCACGGACGTGCCGATCTGGGTGAACCGCCTCTGGGACCGTACGTACGTCAAGGTCACCTACCCGGACACCGCGGCGGCCCGCGCGAACGTACCGCGCTTCCTGGAGCGGCTGCGGGACGTACTGCGCGAGATCGCCCGGACCGGTGAGTACCGGGTGCGGGCCACGGGGGACTGACTCCGTGCGCGTCACGACGATGGACCGGTACGCGCCCCCGCCCGGCCGGGCGGTCGAGTTCGTGCCGTCCCCCGCCGCCCTCCACGCGGCGGCCGGCTCCCCCGCCGTCCCCGTCCCGCCCTCCGTCAACCAGCGGTTCCATCTCGCCACCGCGGAGTACACCCCGGCCGGCTCGGGGCACTGGCTCGCCTGCGCCTTCGACCTCCCGCCCGGGCCCGTCGATCTCGACGCGCTGCGCGCCGCGTTCGAGGCGTGGGGGCGGCGGCACGAGACGCTGCGCAGCGGCTTCCGGGGGAAGGGCACGGAGCCGGAGCGGTACGTCGTGGCGGCTTCCGCGTACGAACTGGTCGCGCGGGACGCCGGAACGTACCCGAGCGGCGGGGGCGCCCGGGAGTGGCTGACCCGGCGGCTCGGCGCCACCTGCCGGCCGCTGAGCTGGCCCTCGTACCTCTTCGCCGTGGTGGTGCGTCCCGGCGGCGGGACCGTGTTCTGCGGGTTCGACCACTGCAATGCCGACGCCTACTCGCTGGCCGTCGCGGTGCGGGAGATCCGGGAGGGCTACGCCGAGGCCAAGGCCGCGGGTGCCGGTGACGGTCCCGCCGGTACCGGTCCCGGCTCTCCGCCCGCTACCGGCAGCTTCGTCGACTACTGCGCCGAGGAGGCCGAGCAGGTCTCGGCGGCGCGGCCGGTGGACGCCGGGGATCCGCGGGTGCGCGGGTGGGCGGAGTTCTTCGCCGGCTGCGGCGGGACCACGCCCGCCTTCCCGCTCCCCCTCGGCGTACCGCCCGGCGCCCGGGCCCCGCAGGGCACCGACACCCGGCCACTGCTCGGCGCGGACGCGGCGGACGCGTTCGAGGCGCGCTGCCGGGCGGCCGGGGGCAGCGGCTTCACCGGCGTGCTCACCGCCGTCGCCCTGGCCGCGCGCCGGCTCGGCGGCGGCGACGTCCTGCGGCTGTGCACACCGCTGCACACCCGGTACGAGGCGCGGTGGACGCACGCGGTGGGCTGGTTCACGACGGTCGCCCCGCTCACCCTGGACCTCACCGGCGTGCGCGGGATCGAGGACGGCGTACCCGCCGCGCGGGACGCCTTCCGGGCGGCGCGGACACTGGCCGAGGTGCCGTTCGCGCAGGTCCTGCCGGTGCTGGGCGGGACCTTCCGGCGGACGCGGGACGACGTGTTCATGGTGTCGTACATCGACTACCGGCGGCTGCCCGGCTCGGAGCACCACCGGGCGGCCGACGCCCACCACATCAGCAGCGTCACCACCGCCGACGACGCGCAGTTCTGGTTCTCCCGCACGCACGAGGGGCTCTTCCTGCGCTCACGCTTCCCGGCGGTCCCGGTCGCCGCAACGGTGGTCGGCGGGTTCGCCGACGCCGTCGGCCGGACGCTGGCCGGGCACCGGTCCTGACTCCGGCCCGGCCCCGGCCCCGATGAGCCTGGTGGTTCTTTTCGTCGTTCTTTTCGTCATACGGTGTCAACCGGACCGCCTTCCCGAGGCGTATACCTCCTGAGATCCGTTCACGTCCGGGGAGCCGCATGACCGTCGAGACCATCGAGGAGTTCCGCGAGGCGCTCGCGCGGGCCTGGAACCGGCGCGTGCGGCGGGTCCAGGACACCGGGCCCGGAACCGCGAGTCCGTCCCCGGACGAGACGGATGAGTCGGACGGGACCGACACGGCCGACAAGGCCGACAAGGCCGGCACGGCACAGCATCCCCCCATACCCGGGCCGGCCCCGCGCCGGCCCCTGCGTGACCGGGTCCGCCACCACCTGCGCGACCCGGCCTCCCTGGCCCCGTACGCCCTCGCCCTCGCCCTGTTCGGCGCGTACGCCACCCTCGCCGTCTGCCGCTACCGCAACATGGCGATCGCCTCCTGGGACCTGGGGATCTTCGAGCAGGCCGTACGGTCCTACGCCTCGCTGCGGACGCCCGTCGCCGACCTCAAGGGCCCCGGCACGAACATCCTCGGCGATCACTTCAGTCCCGTGACCGCGCTCCTCGCACCCGCCTACCGGCTCTTCCCGACGCCCGTCACCCTGCTGATCGCCCAGGCCGCGCTGTTCGCGCTCTCCGCCGTCCCCGTCACCCGCGCCGCCGGGCGGCTCCTCGGCCGCCGCGCCGGGCTCGCGCTCGGCGCCGCGTACGGCATGTCCTGGGGCCTCCAGCGCGCGATCGCCGTCGACTTCCACGAGATCGCCTTCGCCGTCCCGCTGATCGCCTTCTCCCTCGAAGCCCTGCTCGCGCACCGCTGGCGGGCCGCCCTGTGGTGGGCCGTCCCGCTGGTGCTGGTCAAGGAGGACCTGGGGCTGACCGCCGCCGCCCTGGCACTGCTGGTGGCGGTACGGGCCCGGCGCACACCCGCGTCGGGACGGATCGTCGCGCTCGCCCTCGGCGTCGCGGCGCTGACGACGCTCGCCGCGTACCTCACCTTCACCGTCGTCATCCCGGCCTTCAACTCGGCCGACACGTACGACTACTGGGCCAAGCTAGACGGCGGGAACGGTCCGCTCGACGGCGCCGACGTCAAGTTCCGTACGCTGCTGTGGCTGCTGCTGCCGACCACCGGCCTCCTCGCGCTCCGCTCCCCACTGCTGCTCGCCGCCCTGCCCACCCTCGGCTGGCGCTTCCTCTCGGCGGAGGAGCACTACTGGGGCACCGCCTGGCACTACAGCGCCGTCCTGATGCCGGTCCTGGCCCTCGCGCTCGCCGACGCGTGCGCGGGTGTGCGCCGCGCCCCGCGCGCCCGCCCGTGGACGCGCTCGTACGCGTACCACCTCCCCGCGGCGACCGCCGCCGCCGCGCTCGCCCTGACGACGTCGCTGCCGCTCTCGGCACTGACCGAGCCCGCCGCGTACCGCGTGCCCGACCGGATCAGAGAGGCGGAGGCGCTGCTGGAGCGGATCCCCGACGGCGCGACCGTCGAGGCCAACATCGCCCCGATCAGCCGGCTCACCTCCCGCTGCCGGGTCTTCTGGGTGGGCGGCACACGGGGCGTCATCCCCGACTACATCGCGCTCGACAACCGGGGCGGCCGGGTGACCGATCCGCCCGCGTACGCGAGGAATCTCCACCCGAAGGCGGCGTACCGGGTGGCCGGCGAGGCGGGCGGCTTCCTGCTGCTGGAGCTACGGTCTTGACGGCGGCGGGCGGCCGACGAAAGCGGCCGAAGCCCGATGAAACGGGACGGGACCGGAGTGGACGGGGCTGGAGTGGATGGCTGAGCGGGCGACGGAGCCGCGCCGGGTCTGGTACACCTCGTACGGTTCCAACACACACCTCGGCCGGCTGGCCCACTACCTCGGCGGCGGCCGTCCGCCCGGCGCCGCGCGCGCCCACCCCGGGTGCCGGGACCGGCGTCCGCCGGCCGTCTCCGTGCCGGTCGAGCTGACGGGCGCGCTGTACTTCGCCACCGAGTCCCTCCTGTGGGGAGGCGGCCGTGCCTTCTACGACCCGGACGCCCCCGGCCGGGTCCTCGCCCGCGCGCATCTCGTCACCGTGGGGCAGTTCTCGGACATCGCCGCCCAGGAGATGTACCGGGAGCCGGGCACCGACCTCGATCTGTCGCGGGTGCTGGCCACCGGCCGGCAGAGCCTCGGGGACGGGCGGTACGAGACGCTGGTCCGCCCGGGGACGCTCGACGGCCTGCCGCTCCTCACGTTCACCGCGCCCTGGCATCTGGACGACGTCCCGTGGAACCCGCCCTCCGCCGCCTACCTCGGCCATCTCCGCGCCGGCCTGCGGGAGACGGGCGCCTGGGACCCGGCCACGATCGCGGCGTACCTGGCGGCCTGCCCCGGCGCGGCCGGGCACTGGAGCGCGGCGGAGGTGGCGGCGCTGGACGACGTCAGCTGAGCCGGCCGACCTCGCCGACTCCACCGGTCCCGTTGACCCCACCGGTCCCGTTGACCCCGCTGACCCCGTCCCGCCCGACACGCACCACCCGGCCCGTCGTCCTCGCCTCCTCCGCGGCCCACACCACCCGGTGCGTGGCCAGGCTCTCCTCGCCCGTGGACCGCAGCAGCGAGGGGTCCCCGGTGGCCACGGCCGTGAGGAACGCGTCGGTCAGCGCCTCGTCGCCACCGCCGTGGCCGTCCTCCGCCGCGGTGTCCGTGCCGGTGAGCGGGTCGGCCGCCGCGTCGGTCAGCGCCTCGATCAGCGCCTCGGAGCCGTCGCGGAAGTCGACCACCCGGAGCCGGTGCCCGTCACCGTCCACGAAGCCGTGCGTGCCGAGGAGTTGGGTACGGCGCTGCGCCATCGGCGTGAAGGCGCTCATCGTGAACGAGCAGGTGGCCCCGGACGGGAACTCCATCGCCACCACCTGGTGGTCGACCACGTCGTTGTCGCACGCGTACACGCACCGCCCGTACGGCCCGGTCCGCAGCGCGTCCAGCACGCCCCGCTCGGTGTGGTCGGCGGTGACCGCCGACAGCGGCCAGAACTCGTCGTCCGGGTCGCCGAGACAGCCGAGGTAGAGCCGCTTCGCCGAGTACGGGCAGCCGGGCTCCAGCGGACAGTCGAGGCAGCGCGCGGTGGCGCCGGGCGGGGTGTCCTCGGTACGGAAATGGGTCAGGCTCCCGAAGGAGCTGACCCGGTCCGGGAGCTCGCCGAGGACATGGACCAGCCAGTCGATGTCGTGGCACGACTTGGTCAGCAGCATGGGGGCCGAGGTGTCCTGGCGGCGCCAGTTGCCCCGTACGAAGGAGTGCGCGTGGTGCCACCAGCCGACGGGTTCGAGGTGCTGGACGCTGACCAGCCGCCCGATGCGCCCGCTGTCCAGCAGGTCCTTGAGGGTCCGGGTGTACGGGGTGTGGCGCAGGACGTGGCAGACGGCCAGCATGACGCCGGCGCGGCGGGCCGCCTCCGTGATGGCGGCCGCCTCGGACTCGGTCGTCGCCATCGGCTTTTCGAGGAGCAGGTGGTGACCGAGCCCGGCCAGCGCCACGGCGGGGCCGGTGTGCTCCCGGTCCTGCGTGGCGATGACGGCGGCGTCGGCCGACCGCCCCGCCGCCGCGAGTTCACGCCACCCGGGGAACACCCGCTCCTCGGGTACGGCGAACTCGGCGGCGGCCGCGGCGCGTCGGCGCGGGTCGGGCTCGGCGAGCGCGACGACCGTGCCGGCTCCTCCGGCGACGGCGTGGCGTGCGTAGGTGAGCCCGCGCAGACCGGCGCCGATGAGCGCCAGCCGGACCGGGGGTGTCGTTCCGGGCATCCCGCTCTCCCTCCGTGGGTGATGTCAGCTCGCCGCGGGCTCGGGCTCGGGCTCATGTTCCTGCGGCGGTTCCGCCTCTTCCGCCAGCAGCCGCAGCAGCCGGGCCACCTCCCCGGCCATCGCGTCCCGCCCCGGGCCCAGATAGCGGCGCGGGTCCACGGTCCCGGGGCGGGCGGCGAGCCGGTCCCGTACCTCCGCGGTGAAGACGCCGTTGAGGTGGGTCGAGATGTTGACCTTGCGCATCCCGGCGCGCACCGCCGCCACCAGTGTCCGGTCGTCCACCCCCGACGAGCCGTGCAGCACCAGCGGCACCGGCACCGCCGCGTGGAGTTCGGCGATGAGGGCGAGGTCGAGGGCGGCCGTGCGCCGGGTCATCCGGTGCGCGGTACCGACGGCGACGGCCAGCGCGTCCACACCCGTGTCCGCCACGAAGCGGGCCGCCTCGGCCGGGTCGGTCCGTACGCCGGGCGTGTGGGCGCTCTCCCCCGCGCTGTCCCCCGAGCTCTCCCCCGCGCCGTCCTCGGCCCGGTCCTTGCCGCCGACGGCGCCGAGTTCGGCCTCGACCCACACCCCGTGGTCGTGGCACCGGCGGGTGATCTCGCGGGTGCGGGAGAGGTTCTCGCTCCAGGGCAGCAGGGAGCCGTCGTACATGACGGAGGTGAAGCCGAGCCGTACGGCCTCCTTGACCAGATCGGTGTCGGTGGCGTGGTCCAGGTGGAGCGCCACGGGTACGCCGCTCTCCGCGATCGCCGCGTGGGCGGCGGCGGTGAGCGGGCCGAGGGCGCCCCGGTAGGCGGCGGCGTTCTCGCTGATCTGGACGATGACGGGGAGGCCGGCCCGGGCCGCGCCCGCGAGGACGGCTTCGAGCTGTTCGAGGAGGACGACGTTGAACGCGCCGACGCCGCTCGCGGTGCGGGCGACCAGCTTGCCGGTGGGGGTCAGAGGCATGGTTCCTGTTCCTGGCAGATCCTGGAAGGGGGCGGAGGGACGGGCCGGCGTCAGAGGAGACCGACGGCCCGCAGCGACGGCTGGAGCAGATCGCCGTGGGCCAGCACCATGGCGTCGCACAGCTCCCAGACGCGTTCCACGGGCAGCGCGGCGGCGGTCGCCGGGTCCGCCATGGCGGCCTGCCGTACCGAGCGCGGGTCGTCCTCCAGCGCGGCCCTGACCACCAGGTCGTTCATGCTCAGATAGCCGCGGTTGAGCGCGGCGCACTGGGCGGGCAGCGCGCCGATCCTGGTCGGCTGCACGCCCGACGCGTCGACCAGGCACGGGACTTCGACGGTGCCGGTCGCGGGGAGGTTGTCGATCAGCCCGTGGTTGGGGACATTGCCGTAGACGGTGCGCGGGGTGCCGGTGGTGATGCTGTGGATGACCTGGGGCGCGTACTCCATCGTGCCCTCGACATCGAGCGGGGTCCCGGCGCCGAGCGCCTCGCGGGTCTTCTCGTACAGGGCGACGTTCTCCTCGACGATCCCGAGGTACGCGCCGACGGGCAGCCGGAGCCGCTCGATCTCGCTGTCGTGGTGCAGGTACCAGGGCACGTACTCGGCGGAGTGCTCGCTCGTCTCGGTCGGGTAGTAGCCGAGGCGCCGGTACATGTCGACGCGTACGCGGCGCCGCAACTGGGAGTCGGTGGCGATGAGTTCGTCGAGCCGGGGGTAGAGATCCGCGCCGTTGTGCTCGAACCGCAGCAGCCACGACTGGTGGTTGACCCCGGCGGCGCGGTACGTGACCTCCTCGTACGGCACGTTCAGCAGCGCGGAGAGGTCGCGCAGCGTCCAGTAGACGGAGTGGCACAGGCCCACGACACGCGTCAGCCCGGTGGCGGCGGTGAGGTACTGGACGTTCATCGCCATGGGGTTGGTGTAGTTGAGCAGCCAGGCGTCCGGGCACAGCTCCGCGATGTCCGCGCCGAGCGCCTTCAGTACGGGGAAGGTGCGCAGCGCGCGGAAGATGCCGCCGACGCCGAGGGTGTCGCCGATGGTCTGGCGCACGCCGTGGCGGGCGGGCACGTCGAAGTCGGTACGGGTCGACTCGCCCATGCCGACCTGGATGATGTTGATGACGAAGTCGGCGCCGGCCAGGGCCTCGCGCCGGTCCGGGTGCGCCGTGACGGTGACGTACGGGGTGACCTCGGCGCGGTCGGCGATGTGGCGGGCCGCGCCGTGGGCGGTCGCCAGCCGCTCCGGATCGATGTCGTGCAGGGCGATGTGGAGGTCGCGGAGGTCGGGAAAGGCGAAGAGGTCCGTCAGGAGCCCCTGGGTGAAGACGACGCTTCCGGCGCCGATGAAGGCGATCTTCGTGGTGGTCATCAGACGTTCTTTCCGTTGCGGGTGTCGTTGCCGGTACCGGTGCGGGTGTCGTTGCGGGTGGAGGCAGAGGGAACAGGAGGAGCGGAGAGAAGCGCGGCATCCGCCTCGTCCCGGGTCGGCTGGGCGGGCGTGCCGCCGTACGCCCGCGTGGACAGGGCCCCGCAGACGGCGGCGAGTTCGAGCGCGTCGGCGTCGGAACGGCCCGCGAGCAGGCCGGCGACGAAGCCCGCGTCGAAGCTGTCGCCCGCGCCGACGGTGTCCAGCGGCTCGGCCGGGATGCCCCGCGTACGGAACGCGGTGCGGCCGTCGTGCACCAGGGCGCCGTCCGCTCCGTCCTTGACGGCCACCAGCGGTCCGCGAAGGGCGAGTTGGCGCGCCGCCTCCTCCAGGGGGGTGTCCTCGGGCAGTCCGGCCAGCGCGCGGGCCTCGCGGGCGTTGGGCAGCAGGAGGTCCGTGACGGCGAGCACCGCGCCGAGCCCGCCGGTGTCCCACTTCCCGGCCGGGTCGTCGTTGGTGTCCAGCGAGGTGGTGGCGCCCCGTTCGCGCGCCGTGCGGAAGAGCGCGGGCAGCGCCTCGGCCAGCCGTGGCAGCAGGAAGTACGAGGCCGCGTGCACATGGCGGCTGTCGCCGAGCAGCGCCTCGGGTACGTCGTCGGCGCGGGTGGCGGCGAGGGTGCCGGGCGCGGTGAGGATCGTACGGTCGCCGTCGCCGCGCGTCACCACGACCGTCAGCGGCGTGGACAGCGCGGGGTCGACCCGTACGGCGCTGGTGTCGACGCCCCGGGCGGCGAGCGCCGCCGTGACGAAGCGCCCCGCCTCGTCGTCCCCGACGCGCCCCGCGAAGGCGACCTTCAGCCCCAGCCGGGCGGCGCCCGCCGCCATGATCGCGGCGGAGCCGCCGAGGGTCAGCAGGCCGGTGTCGACGAGCTGTTCGCGCTGGCCGAAGGCGAGGGGCGCGACGAGGGGCCCGAGGACGATGTCGGGGTTGGCGTCCCCGATGACCAGCAGATCGAAGGCGTGTGACGTATCCGAGGCGTGTGAAGCATCCGAGGCGTGCGGCATCCGGTTTCCCTGGGCTTGAAATTCGGAGAGGTGAGCGGAGAGGCGATCGGAGAGGCGATCGGGCCTCCTGGCGGGCGGGCTCATCCCTTGAGCCCCGAGGAGGTGATGGACTGGACGAACGACTTCTGTGCGAAGAGGAAGGCGAGCAGCACCGGCAGCACGGTGATCACGTTGCCCGCCATGACCGCCGACCACTGCGTGTGGTGCAGCCCCTGGAAGGTCGTCAGCCCGAGCTGCAGCGTGTACTGCGTGTCGTGGTTGATGGCGATCAGCGGCCAGGTCAGGTCGTTCCAGGTGGTCAGGAAGGTCAGCACCGCCACCGTGCTCAGCGCGGGCCGCGACATCGGCAGCACGATGAGGAACAGCACGCGCAGCCGGGAACAGCCGTCCATCCAGGCGGCCTCCTCCAGTTCCCTGGGCAGGGACAGGAAGAACTGCCGCAGCAGGAAGACCGCGAACGGCGTGACCAGCGACGGCACGATCAGCGCGCCGAGGGTGTCGATCAGCCCGAGGCGCTTCATGACCAGGAAGGTGGGGATCATCGTGAGCTGGAACGGGATCGCCATCGTCGCGAGCATCAGCCCCATCAGCAGCCGGGACCCGGCGAACCGCATCCGGGCGAACGCGTATCCGCCGAGCGCGCCGAAGACCAGGTTGGACGTGACCGCGACGGCTGAGACGATCAGCGAGTTGGCGAACCAGCGCGGGAACATCGCGTTGCCGAGGACGTAGCGGTAGCCGCCGAGGTCGATCCCCGAGGGCCACAGGGCGGGCGGGAAGCGGTTGATCTCCGCGTTGCTCATCACGGAGCTGAGCAGCAGCCACACCAGCGGGACCGCGAAGACCAGCGCGAGCGGGGCGAGCAGCAGGTGCCAGGCGCTGAAGGGCAGCCACGTCCGGGCCCTGGGGCGCGACGCGGGTGGGGTGGTGACCGTCACTTGCCGGCTCCTTCCAGGAAGACCGGGCGTACGGAACGGCTCCGTACCAGCCGCAGCCCCACGGTGACCACGCCGAGCGCCACCGCGAGCACATAGGCCGCCGCCGCGCCGTAACCGGCCGTGAAATTCTTGAAGGCCTGCTCCCAGATGAAGTAGACGATCACCGTGGTCGAGCCGAGCGGCCCGCCCTTGGTCGTCACGTACACCAGGTCGAAGACCTGAAGGGCGTTGATGGTCTGCCACACCAGCAGGAACACGCTCACCGGCGTCAGCGCGGGCAGCGTGACGTGCCGCAGCAGGTGCCACGGCCCGGCGCCGTCCAGCCGCGCCGCCTCGATCAGGGACGGCTGGACGTCCTGGAGGGCGGCGAGGAGGACGACGACGCAGAAGCCGGTGCCGCTCCAGAGCGAGATCGCCACCAGTACGAACAGGGCCTGTCCCGGGTCGGAGAGGAAGCCCTGCGGGGAGATGCCGAGCTGGTGCAGTACGGAGTTGGCGGCGCCGAACTCCGGGTCGAGAATGAAGGAGAACAGCACGCCCTGCGCGGTGGCCGAGATGACGAACGGCACGAAGATCAGGGTCCGGTAGAGCCCCACGAGCCGGATGCGCCGGTTCAGTACGAGGGCGAGCGCCAGCCCGAGGCCGATGGAGAGCGGCACGTACAGCGCCGTGTAGACCAGGGTGTTCCGTACGGCCTCGCCGAAGTGCGGATCCTGGCGCAGCGCCCGGTAGTTGTCGAGGCCGACCCAGCGGCTGGGGGTGACCAGGTCGTCCGCCTGGAAGGAGAGCAGGAAGGACCAGAGGACGGGGACGACGCTCAGCCCGAGGATGATCAGGACGGCGGGCGTGATGAACGCCCAGGCGGTCGCGGATTCGCCGCGGCGCGGCGACGATCGGCCCGTACGGAGCGGGTGCGCCCCGGCGGGGCCCGCGCGTCGGCCGCGGTCGGGGCCGGTATCGGGGTCGGGGTCGGGGTCGGGGAGGGTGAGCGGGGCGGGCAGTCGCGGCATGGCGGTTTCTCCTGAGCGCGGTGACACGGTGTACGTGATGTACGCGGCGTACGCGATGACCGCGGGTGTGCGCGGTGTGCGCGGTGTGCGCGGTGCACGTGGGTGTACGCGGTGCACGTGGCGTACACGCGGATGTACGCGGATGTACGCGGATGTACGCGGGTGTACGCGGGTGTACGCGAGTGCACGTCATGCACGCGAGGGCACGCGGCCTGCGCCGTCCGCGCGGTCAGAGCGGCTTACGCGGGCGGTGCTGTCCGCACACGGGACACGGTCAACGCGGGATGAGGAGCGCGGCGTCGGCCTCCCGCGCGCACCGGCGCAGTGCCTCGGCCGGGCTGCTCCTGCCGAGGAGTACGGCGGAGACCGCCTGGCCGAGCGCCTGCGATATCTGCGGATACGCGGGGTGCGCCGGGCGTACGCGGGCCGAGTCCAGCGCCCGCGTGAACACCGAGAGCCCCTCGGTCTCCGCGTCCCGCGCCCGCCAGGCGGGCAGCGCCGCCGTCGCCCGGCTCAGCGGCAGGCTGCCCGCCCGGACGTCCCAGCGCACGTCCTGGGCGGGCCGCGTCAGCCAGGTCACGAAGGTGCGCGCGGCCCGTACCCGTGCCGGGCCGTTGTCGAAGACCGTCCAGGTGTCGGGCCCTGAAATGGTCATCGGACGACGGCTGTAGCTGGGCAGCGGGACGACGTGGTAGTCCATCTCCGCGTCCTGGATGTCGGGCAGCTGCCACGGCCCGGTGACGACCATGCCCATCCGTCCGGCGAGGAAGACCTGGTACATCTGCTCGCTGCCGGGCTTGGGGTCGACGTACACACTCCTCGCCCGCGCGAGCGTGTCCACCGTCTCCAGCGCCCGTACGCCCTCCTTGGCGAACCCGATCGACTTCCCGTCCGGCGCGATGACCTCACCGCCCAGGTCCCACACCATCGGCCACAGCCGCCACACCGTGTCCTCGTCGCCCACCCCCGGCCAGCCGGTGCCGAAGACGGAGCGCCGCCGGTCGGTGAGGCGGGCGGCCGTGTCGGTGAACTCCTGCCAGGTCCAGCCGGGTTGGGGCAGCGGCAGCCCGGCCGCACGGAAGAGCTTCTTGTTGCAGACGACGGCGAGCGAGTCGATCAGGGCGGGGGCCGCCCGTACCCGGCCGTTGACGGTGACGGCGTCCCGCACCGGCTCCCAGTAGTCGTCCCACGGGACGGGTCCCGAGCGGAACGTGTCGGTCAGGTCGACCACCGACGGGCTGCGGGCCACGCTCGCGAGGTCCGAGCCGAAGACGTACACGATGTCGGGGAAGGAGCCGGACGCGAGCGCCGCGGTGATCTTCTGGAGCATCGCGTCGGAGAGGACACCGCCACCGGCGTCGACGCGGATCCGGGGGTGGGTACGGTTGAAATCCCGGACCAGCGCCTCGATCGCGGTGCGGGCGTTGTCGGTCTGGCCGTGCCACAGTTCCACCGTGACCCGGCCGTCGGGGCCGACGCCGTCCGCCGCGCCCGCGCCGCACCCGGGCAGCGCGGCGGACGCGGCGGCGCCGAGCGCCAGTCCGGTGCCCCGGCGCAGGATCCCGCGGCGGGACGGGCGCGGCGTACGAGAGTCCGCGGCCATGTGCACCTCCAAGGAGGCGTGCGGAGCCCGCACGCCGTGCCGTATCGCCGAAGTCGCCGAAGGCCCTGCTCACAACGGGCCGGAGCGTCGGAACGCCGGAACACCGGACCGCCGGACCGCCGATCCGTCGAACAGAGGGCGGTGAAGGGTCAGCAGGTCTGGCGGAGGTAGCCGCTGCTGCCGATCGGCGAGACGTCCATGTCACGGCGGACGATGGACAGCTTGTCCTTCCAGCCCTTGCAGGCGGTGGCGAGCCCCTTGGAGCTGTACTCGATGACGATGACGTTGTCGCCGAAGTGGTCGGTGAAGGAGTCGCACTCGTTCCACTCCCCGCACTCCTCCGCGATGGCGAAGTCGAGCCCGGTGGTGGAGCGGTACTCGGCGAGATCCGCGGTGTTCTTCTGCGCGATCGCCAGGCCCTTCGCGTGGGCGCGGGCGGAGAGCTTGGCGATGTACGCCATGGCGGCGTCGGTGCCGAACTTGCCCCGGCTCCGGTCGTAGCTGTCGTAGTTGTCGGGCTCGACCGCCTGGAAGCCCTTGCTCGCGCAGCCGTCGATCCAGCCGTTCACCTTGGCCGCGATACGGTCGCGCTTGGCGGCCGTGCTCACGTCCAGGATGGCCTCGTCCCACTCCTCGTCGATGATGACGTTGCCCGCGGAGTCCCGCAGCAGGAGGTCCGCGTCCCACTCGTCCAGCTCGTCGGGCTGCACCTGGAAGGCGTTGACGTAGCAGATGTTGTACAGGCCGGGGGCGGGCGACGCCTCGCGGTCACGGCTGACCACGGTCACCCCGGCCGGCGGGGTGTACGCGCCACCGATCTGGTAGTCGAACCCGGCGTGGGCCGGGGGAAGGGTGACGGCCGCGGCCGCCGCACCCGCGGGGGACGCGGTGAGGAGGGGGGCGACCAGCGCTGCCGTGAGGGCCGCGACCGCGGCGGAGATCCGGCGGGTACGGGCACGATCGATGCTCACTGTCGAGCTCCAGAATGTGTGGGGGGTACGTCCCCGCCTCGGGCCCTGGAGTGACCCTGGCGACTGTGTCCGGACTTGCGGGGCCGTGGGGGCCCGGGCGCTCACCGGCTAGGCGTACCTCTGACGCGCGGGCCCAGTTTCGAGTGCTCGGCTCCGGCGTTTCGAGGAGTAAAGCGATCGGGCCTCCCCCGTGTCAACAGAACACAGGGGCACAACTGCGCCCCACAGGCCCCACGGTGGGGCCGATACGGGCACGGACACGGCCAATACGGTCCCGACCCGGAACCCGGAACCCGGCACGGGTCGGACCGCACCAGGTTCCGGGTCGGACCGCACCGGACGCGCGGCCGGACGCGTACCGGGCAGAGGCCGGACCGCACCGGACACGCGGCCGGCCCGTGCCGGAAAGAGGCCGGCCCGTTACCCGTTCCGGGGGATCAGGCGGCGTGGCAGCTGATGTCCTTGCCGGGCATCTCGCCCTCGACGAGGAAGCGCGTGGTGGTGTTCAACGCGCAGGGATTGTCCCCGAGGACGTAGACACCGTGCCCGGTGTCGTCGACGCTGACCAGCCGGGATCGGTCACCGAACTTCTGGCGCAGCATCTTCCCGCCGTCGTGCGGTGTCGGCGCGTCGCGCAGGTTCTGGACGAGCAGGACGTTCCGCGGCCCGTCGTCGACGACCGCGACCGGCGGCTCGGCCGGGGCGTACGGCCAGAAGGCACAGGGCGTGATGTTGGCGGCGGCGGCACCGAACAGCGGGTAGCGCTCGCGGTCCGTGGCGACACCCTTCCGATAGGTGTCGACATCCTTGGGCCACTGGACGTCGTTGCAGGTCACGGCCGCAAACACCGTCAAGCCGTTATCGAAGGGGGACGACGCCTCGCGCGCGGCGACGTTCTCCGACAGCAGGCGGTGGACCGCCTCGTCGTCGCCGTCGGCCACCGTCTGCCACTGCTGCGCCAGCATCGGGTACTGGACCTCCTTGAACAGCAGGGCGAAGGTGACCTGCCGGAACAAGTTGCCGTCGAAGCCTGCCACCGGAGTCCTGTCGAGTCGCTCCGCGAGGGTGAAGTAGGTGGCGCGGACCTCCGCGGGAGTGCGGCCCAAGCCGTAACTGTCGTGGCGTGCGGCCGCCCACCTCGCGAAGTCGGGGAACGACTGCTCCATCCCGAGGGCGTAGCGGCGCATCCCGTCACGGTCGAGGTGGGTGTCACCGATGTTGCTGTCGAGCACGATCCGGTCGGAGCGCTCGGGGAACATCGACGCGTAGGCGGCGCCCAGTGCCGTCCCGTACGAGTAGCCCAGGTAGCTGGTCTTCTCCTCGCCGAGTGCGGCCCGGATACGGTCCAGGTCGCGGGCGGTGTTCGCCGTGGTCAGGTGGCGCAGCAGTCCGTCGCGGTCATGGCTCGCGCACTGCCCGGCCACCTGCTCGGCGACCTTCGCCTGTGCGACGACCGCGGCGTCGTCGACCGCGTAGGGAGGGATGTTGGCAGTGTGGGGGCCGTCCGGCGTGAACCCGCACGAGACCGGTGCCGAGTGCCCGATGCCGCGGGTGTCCATGCCGATCAGGTCATAGCTGTCCAGGACACTGGCGGGAAGGCCCCGCTTCACCAGCAGCGCCGACAGCGCCAGTCCGGATCCCCCGGGGCCGCCCGGGTTGAGCATGAGCGTTCCGCGCCGTTTGTCGGGCTTCGTGCTGGCCAGCCGGGAGATCATGAGGTCGATCCGGGGGCTCCCGGGGTCGGCGTAGTCCACCGGCACGGGCACTGTGGCGCACTGCAACTCGGTGGGAGCCGCTTCGGCCACGACGTCCTCGGGACAGCTGCCCCACCGTACCTGCGGCACCTTCGGCGCCTTCGGCGCGTCCGCGACGGCGGGCGCCGCGATCAGCGAGCCGCTGAGGCCGAGGACAACCGCCAGGGCCGAGCCCCGGCCGATCCTGCGTCGTCGTTCCATGTCCAGTCTCCACCTACGGGTGTCGCGGTTGGGGTCGCCGCCCATCGCACTCCATGCCCTTGGGGCATGGTCAACACCGACCTGCTCCGCAGATGCGGAGGGCCGGCCCGGTCGGGGGTTGACCATGCCCCAAGGGCATGGATTTGAATGGATCACCGCCCGCGGACAACCTCGCCGGCCCGCAGGGCGGCAAACGGCGCCAACGGCAGAAGACGGAGCACCTCGGGAAAGGGTTCGCCCGTGGCGTGGAGCACGAGTCAGCTGGCCGAACTCGCCGGCACGACACTGAAAACCGTCCGGCACTATCACGAGATCGGCCTGCTGGACGAGCCGGAACGAGCTGCCAACGGCTACAAGCGGTACGGCATCCAGCACCTGGTGCGCCTGCTGCGCATCCGCAGGCTGGTCGGCCTCGGCCTGCCGCTGTCGGAGATCCCCTCGGTCGAGGCCGACGACGAGAGGGCGGAGCAGGTCCTGCGCACTCTGGACACGGAACTCGCGGCGAGCATCGAACGCCAGCAGCGGATGCGCCGGGAACTTGCGGCGATCCTGGACAACCGGGCCTCCATCGACCTGCCGGAGGACTTCAGGACGCTCACCGACCACCTGCCGGAGGGGCAGCGATCCTTCCTGCTGGCGTGCTCCAGCATTCTCACCCCTGCGGCGATGTCCGCCCTCAAGGAGCAGCTCTCGGCGCCTCGCAGCGATGTCGCCGCTCAGTTCGAGAACCTCCCCGCGGACGCGCCCGAGGACGTACGACGAGAACTCGCGCGACGGCTCGCGCCCGAAGTCCGCGAGCAGCAGGAGAACCACCCGTTCCTGCGGGACCTGGAAGCCTCCTCGCGCCGGGACGGGGCGATCACCCAGTCCGTGGTCGTACAGGCATTGGTCGAGTTCTACAACGAGGCCCACCTCGACGTCCTGCAACGCGTGAACGCGTTGATCGCGGAGGACGACGCCACCGGGACGTGACGACGGTACGCGGCGCGACGGCGGGGCCCAGGACGTGTTGCCGCACCGCTGCTGTCCGTTGTCCCGCCCGGCTGTCACAGGAGACTGACAGCGCCGGGCCAACTTCCTCCCAGAATGGCTCCCTAGGGTCCCGTACATGACAGCGAGACAGGCGGACCAGGCGCTGGCGCGGGGTGCGGCGGACGCCCTGCTGGCGGAGGCGGAGCTGACCCCCAAGCCCGGTCTCCCCGACACCCGCGAGGGGGACTTCGGCGCCCTGCGCTGGTCGGCCGGGTCGCTGGTGCCCGGCCTCGCCGCGATGGCCGCGGCGGCCCGCCGGGCGCCGGACGGGCCGAGCCGGGGGCTACGGGCGGAGTTGGGCTCCATCGGCCGCTCCACCGAGCGCTCCATGGCCCGCGCCAACGCCGGGGCGCCGCTGCACCACGGCGCGGTCTGGCCGCTGGGGCTGCTGGTGGCCGCCGCCGCGCTGGAACCGGCGAAGGCACCGGACGAACTGCCCGCCGTCGCCCGGCGGATCGTCACCTTCACCGACGGGGCCGCACCGCGCCGCGCCACGTCCGGCTCCGCGGTCGCCTCCCGTTACGGCGCGGCCGGCGCGCGGGGCGAGGCGCGGGCCGGATTCCCGCACGTACGGCGGGCGTTGGCGGCCCTGCGGGGCGCGCGGGACGCGGGGGCGCGGGAACCCCGGGCCCGGCTGGACGCCCTGCTCACGGTGATGTCCACCCTCCAGGACACCGGTCTGCTCCACACGGCGGGCCCGCACGGGCTGCGCCAGGTGCAGAACGGCGCCCGCGACGTCCTCGACGCGGGCGGCACGGCCACCGCCGCGGGGCGGGCCGCGCTGGACTCCTTCGACATCCGGCTGCGCGCGGCGGGGCTGCGCCCGAGGGGGAGCGCGCATCTGCTGGCCGCGGCGCTCTTCGTGGACGGGCTGTGGCAGCGCGGCGGACCTACTCCTCGGGGCGGGTCCCGGCCCCCCGGTCCGCGGGCGGGGTGAGGCGGCCGACCACCTCCGCCAGCTCCATGCAGGCCTGCTCCACCTTCCGCCGGATGTTCCGCTGCTCCGTGACGATCGCCGCCAGGAGCAGCCCGGTCAGCGCCACCGAGCCGTTCAGGGCCTGGATGCTGATCATCGTCTGCGTGAAATCGTGGTGGGCGAACGGGCCGACGTGGTCGGTCGCCGCCAAGATCACCACGACGGAGACCAGCAGGGCGCACGGCGCGCTGCCCGCCAGCTGGAAGCGCAGGGCCGCCCAGATCAGCAGCGGGAAGACGAGGAAGAGCAGACACAGCGGACTCCTGGCGGCCACCGGGGTGACGACCACCGCCGTCACCAGCAGCGCCGCCGCCTCCACCCACCGCCGCCCGCGCCCCGGCCCGTTACCCGGCCCCGTCCCCGTCCCCGTCCCCGTCCCCGTCCCCTCCGCGGCTCCTTCCCCCCGCCGCTCGTCCCGGCCGCGGCCGGCCCAGGGCAGCGGGACCCGGCGCAGCAGGAGCACCAGCGGGGTGACCACCAGGACGCCCATCGCGTCGCCGGTCCACCACGCCGTCCACGTCTGCCAGAACCCGTGCTTCGGCAGCCGGTCGCTGAGCACCAGTACGCCCGTACCGATGGTCGCGCTGATCAGCATCCCGCCCAGCGCGCCGAGGAACACCAGCGCGACTCCGTCCCGCAGCCGGTCCAGTTCGAGGCGGAAGCCGACCCGGCGGAGCATCAGATACGCGCAGACCGGACCCACCGTGTTCCCCGCGACGATCAGGATGTCGGCGGGCCGGAGGCCGGCGATGCCGGCGATGGTCAGCAGGACGCCGAGCGAGATCCCCGGCCAGATGCCGAGGCCCAGCCAGAGCAGGGAGCCCAGGGCGACGCCCGTCGGTGGCCACAGCGGCGTGACGACCACCCCTTTGATGTTCACCCCTCTCGCCAGCCCGAGCTGCGCGACCCCGTAGTAGGCGGCGGCGACCCCGAGGGCCGGCAGAGCGCGGACGAGGGGACGGCGGAGACGACGGAAACGGCGGAGTTCTTCGGTACGCACCACACCGGCCATCAGACCGTGCCCGCCACCGCGCTCCGCCCAGATCGGCCGTGACACGCTGACGCGCCACCGAAGCGGTCACACCGTGTGACCGTACGGCGAGCGGGGCGGCTCACCCGGGCGGCCGGCCGCCCAGCCGCGCGACCCGGCGCGCACCGCCCCGGGCCCGTACGACGGCCTCGGCGGGTCCCGCGTCATGGCTCAGGACCAGCACGGCGGCGTCGTCCGAGTGGCCCGTCAGCTCGGCCACCTTCATCACCCCGGCCGCCAGCTTTTCCGGAGCCGTCCCCCCGCACACGCCCGTGACCAGCAGCTCCGCCACCGTCGCCAGCCCCTTGTCGATCGGGAACGACGGCCCCTCCACCACCCCGTCGGTCAGCAGCACGAAGGCGCCCGCCTCGGCGAGGTTACGCCGGGTCACCGGATACACCTCTCCCGGCTGAATCCCCAGCGGCAGCCCGCCGGCATCCTCCGCGATCCCCGACCGGCCGCCGGCCGTGGCCCATACCGAGGCGACATGGCCCGCACGGGCGCTCTGCAGCTCCCAGGTGACCGGATCGAAGCGGAGGAAGGAGCAGGTGACGAAGAGGCTGGAGCCCACGGAGAGCAGCAGGTCGTTGGCCCGGCTCAGCACCTGGCCGGGGTCCGTCGCCGTCGCGGCCACCGCCCGCAGCCCGATCCGTACCTGCCCCATCATCGCGGCGGCCTCGACATCGTGACCCTGCACGTCCCCGACGCAGAACGCGAGCGCTCCGTCGGGCAGGGTGAAGCCGTCGTACCAGTCCCCGCCGATGTCGAGTCCGGTCCGCGCGGGTGCGTACCTGGCCGCCGTACGCAGCCCCGGGAGCGCGGGCAGCACGGCCGGCAGCATCTCCCGCTGCAACGCCTCGGCCAGCTCCACCCGGGCATGCTGGAGCTCCGCGCCCCGGCGCGCCTGGGCGGTGAGCCGACCGAGGGTGGTCAGCAGGTCGTCGGCGCTGGTGGCCGGGGCGGATGGGCTGGACCGTGTGGGACGACGCCGGCTCATCCACCGCTCCGAGGTACGTCCGTCATTGGACCGTGGGTCATGGACCGCCCCGGGTTCTCCACGCGGCGGCGTACACACGGCGACCCGAGCGGGCACCCACCACCCAGGGGCCGGGCCCGTCCGGAACACCGCATTCATCATATTTCCGCCCAGCCCATTCCGCCTTCCGAGCCCCCAGAACGTCTCGTCGGGCACGGCGGCGGTCACCACCGGGGCGTCGCGACGGCCCGCGTGGGCTTCAGGTCGATCTCGGCGTAGACGGTCTTGCCGACGGTACGGGGTTCGGTTCCCCACCGGTCGGTGACCTGGACGACCAGCGGCAGCCCCCGCCCGAAGCACTCACCCTCATCGGCGGTCCGCAGTGCGGGCAGTCGCTCTCCGTGCGGGTCGCTGACCTCAATACGGAAGCAGGCGGGTCGCAGCACGACGGCGACCTGAAAGAGCCGATCGCGCAGGCATCCGTGGAGCAGGGCGTTGGTGCCGAGTTCACTGACGACCAGGCCCGTGGCCCATGCGAGTTCGGGATACCCCCACTCGGCGATCAGCCGGGAAGCCCGATGCCGCGCCAGAGTCACGCTGCTGGCAATTGGCGTGTAGTTCAACCGGTCCTCCCGCAACACAGGCTCGGACTCAGGGATTTCGTGGGTCGAGGTCATGGACGCGCACCTCCATGTGCGGTCGGGGACTGCCCGTACGGGCGGATGCGCGGCGGTGGCGATACCGGGGCCTGCGGCTGCGTTGGGCAGGACAGGGCGGTGCACTTCCGCCGCACGATTCCGCTGTGCAAGCGACTATGCACTCAACGTAGCGGGCAAGTTCGTTACGCAGCAAGACGGCGGGCAGCCAATCGCCTGCCCCATTTGAGTTCGATGCGGTCGAGGCCCCAAGATGAGGCGATCCACGAGAGGAAGACACAAGGTGGCCGGTACCAACCCGGATCGCGGAAAGACGGTCTCAACCGTCCTCGGGCGAAGGCTCGGGAGCGAATTGCTGCGTATGCGTCTGCGGTGCAACTTGGGGCAGGCGGCTGCGGCCAAGGCGCTGACGGCCTCTGCCACGAAGGTCGCGAAGATGGAACGCGGCCTGGTTCCCATGCGCGATCCGGACATCCGAGCGCTGTGTCACCTCTACGGCGAGGGCGATGAAGATGCCGTAGGCCGGCTCTTGGAGTTGGCGGAGGCCGACCGTGACCGCCGCAAGGCGAAGGGTTGGTGGGACCACTACACCGATCTGCGCTCTCTGGTTGAGCTGGTGACGCTCGAAGACATCGCCACCCACATCCGTTCATGGGAAGTCGCCGTCCTGCCCGGGATGCTGCAGACACCGGACTACGCGAGGGCGCTTGCCATGGGCAGTGGCGCTTGGCCGGACCCGGAGAAGATCGAACCGTTCGTTGAGGCTCGGATGGCCCGAAAAGCACGCCTACTGGGGGAGCAACCGTTCGAACTGTGGGTAGTTCTCCATGAAGGAGTTCTGCGCCAGCTCGTCGGTGGTCGCACTGTGATGAAGAAGCAGCTCAGGCAGGTGTTGGACACGGCCAGGCATCCGAACGTGAAGGTGCAGGTAGTGCCCTACTCCGCAGGCGCACATCCGACCATGGGCATTGCGTTCAGCATCCTGTCGTTCGCTGAAGCGGGCGCCCTCGATGTGGTGCACATGGACACCGCTTCGTCAGGTGTCTGGCTGGAGGGAGATGCTGATGCTGAACACCACGGTCAGCTCTTCGGGCGTCTCGCCCAGATGGGACTGTCCGAGCACGACTCAGCCGCACTGATCAATGGAATTATCGAGGAGCTGTAGCCCCGTGCCTGAATACGAGTTCGTCAAGTCCAGCTACAGCGGGGGCGCCCCCGAGAACTCGTGCGTCGAGGTCGCCCGCAACATACCCGGCACCGTAGCGATACGTGACTCCAAGACCGGGTCCGGCCCCATCCTCCGCCTCACCCCCGCCGCCTGGCGCACCTTCCAGACCACCCTCCTGGCCGGCCACGCCGGAGACGGCGACGGCGCCGGGCGGGCGCGCCGGGGCTGACCTCGGCGCGCCCGGACCTCGCGGTGGCTCAGGCCGCGAAGCCGCCGTCCACCGCGATGGCGGCGCCCGTGACATACCGGCCCGCGTCGCCCGCGAGGTGGGAGACGGTGGCCGCGACGTCCGACGGCTGCCCGTAGCGGCCGAGCGCGGTAAAGCCCTTCTGCATCTCGTGGCCCGGCCCCTCGGCCGGGTTCATGTCCGTCTCCGTCGGGCCCGGGTGGACCAGGTTGACGGTGATCCCCCGGGGGCCCAGTTCGCGGGCCAGGGATTTGGTCAGGCCGGTCAGCGCGGTCTTGCTGGTCGCGTACAGCGAACCGCCGGGGAACGCGACCCGCTCGGCCATGCAGCTCCCGATGTTGATGATCCGGCCGCCCTCGCCGAGATGCCGCAGCGCCGCCTGGGACACGAGGAACGGTGCCCGTACGTTGATGTGGAGCACCCGGTCGACGTCCTCCGCCGCCAGTTCCTCGACGGGGCCGAGCACCCCGATCCCCGCGTTGTTGACCACGATGTCCAGCCGCCCGAACTCCTCGGCGACCCGGTTCACCGCCGCCCGTGCCTCCGCCGGGTCCGCGCTGTCGGCCCGTACGGCCCAGCCTCTTCGGCCCAGCGCCTTGATCCGGTCGACCACCTCCGCCGCCCGTACCTCGTTCCGCTCGTAGGTCAGCGCGACATCGGCACCGTCCTCGGCCAGCCGCAGCGCCACCGCCGCGCCGATGCCCCGGCTGCCGCCGGTCACGAACGCCACCTTGCCGTCAAGCACCGCAGTCATGTTCCGTCATCTCGCTTCTCTCTCGGCTTCGCGGACATGACGATGCTTCCGCGCGGGCGGAGAAGACTCCGGCGGCATTCGGACGTCGCGGTGGCGCCGCGCCGGTTCCGCCCTTACGTACGGGAAAGGCCGCCGGCGGCGTCCTCAGCGCGCCCCCACGGCCGCGTGGCTCTGGGACGAGGTCGGAGCCGACACCGACTGCGACTGCGACTGCGAAGCCGGGCGGACCGGAGCGAGCCGCCGCTCCAGGGGTGTGACGACGCTTCCCCAGAAGCGGTCCACCGCGTCGTCCACACTCCGGATGAAGCCGGACTCGGCGCTGCCGCGCGTGGCGCCCATGCTCTTGAACAGGGAGAGCCGGAAACCGGTGATCTCGCCACCGCCCTTCGGCAGCAGATCCGCCGGCTCGGGGCGCAGCCGCTCCAGCGTGCCGCGCGGCCCGTCGCCGTGCTCCGCCAGCAGCGTCTGGACATGCAGGTCGGCCGGTGCCTCGGCGAGCTGCCGGATCAGTCGCTTCGCCCAGGTGAGCGGGTACCCCTGGTCGGGCGCGGGGACGTCGACGGAGGTACGGAGCCGGCCGGTGCGCAGATCCGCGGTGAGCGCGAGGATCCCCTGGATGCCCTCGATCCGCAGCTCTGCCTGGAGCCGCCCCTCACGGCCGTGGTGGCGTCCTCGCTCAGCGACGCCAGCCCGACATTGGCCCCCTTGGTCATCTCGTGCATCGTGCCGCACCCACCCCCCACTACGGGGCCGCCGCGCCCCCGTACGGGCGGCCCATCGCATCGCGCTCATGTGACGCGCCGCACAGAGTGCGGCACGGGAAGTGAACATTAGCGTCCGAAGTACCTGTTTGATGGCGCTTTGCAGGGAACTGCCGACCTGGCGTCACCGCCTACGCGTGGGGCGAGGGAGGGGCGAGGCGCACGGTGAGGCTGACACGGTCCTTGCCGTCGACATGGGCGATCGCGTGACCGGGGCGGTCGACTCCGTCCAGGTGCAGTGATATCGGGCCGCCCTCCCCGGTGAAGTTGCGCCACCAGGTCTTGCGTTCGGGCAGGCCGACGCGGATCGTGACGACATCGGCGGCCCGCCGATAGGCCACGGGCGTGCTAAAGGTACGTCCCGAGCGTCGTCCCGTGTAGGTGACGACGGTGAGGCGCCTGTTCACCAGCCGGCCGCTCCGGGGCGAGGAACGCAGCCCGACCACACACCCGTTGAAACGGTCGACGAAACGCTTCGGCATCGGCGCTTTGAGCTCCACGGAAACTCCAGGAATCGATCGGCACCATCAAGTGGAAGACGCTCTCCACTTGCTGTCACTGTAGCGCCGCGGGCGGCGTGATCGGCTCAGGTGACCTGAAGTGAGAGTGATGGGCGTCGAGACGTCTCGTATGCGAGGCCCGCGCCTCCGGCGAAGCCCTTACCTCCGGCGGAACCCGCGCCTCGGACGAGGCCCGTGCCTCCAGCGCGCTCACCGCGCCGTGGGCGTGGCGTGCCGCCGTGCCCGGGAAGGCGCCGCGTGCGAACTGGGCCGCGCGCAGCCATGGTTGGGCGTAGACGTACCGGGCCCGGCGCTCGATGCCGGTCGCGAGGCGGTCCACCGCCGGGACCAGGGGGTTGATACGGCGCGTGGGCCAGGGCAGGGACGTGCGCAACTCGCCCACCTGGTCGACCTGTTCGGCGGCCCGCACCATGTCCGTGTCCGTCCAGCTCAGATAGGCGACGCCCGTTCGCGCTCCGTGGTGGGCGAGTTCGGCGCGGAGGCTGTGCGCGAAGGCCTCCACACCGGATTTCGAGGCGCAGTAGGCCGACAGGGCCGGGGTGGGAGCGAGGGCGGCGAGGGAGGCGATCTGGAGGTAGTAGCCGCGGGACCGGATCAGCGCGGGCAGGAAGGCACGGGCGGTGTGCACACTGCCGAACAGGTTGACCTCGACGACGCGCCGCCACACGTCGGGGTCGGCGTGGCGGAAGAGGCCGCCCGTCCCCACGCCCGCGTTGGCGACGACGACATCGACCGTGCCGAAGCACGCCTCGACGGAGCGGGCCGTACGGTGCAGCATGTCCTCGTCGGTGACGTCGACCTTCCAGTACGCCGCCTCACCTGCCAGTTCGCCCGCCACACCCGCCAGTTCCGCCTCGCCCAGGCCGAGGAGGGCGACCCGGGCGCCGCGCGCGGAGAGGGTACGGGCGAGCTGGGCGCCGACGCCGCGGGCGGCTCCGGTGATGACGACGGTACGACCCCGGAGGGGCGGGCGCCTGCGCATGGATGGACCTCCGAACAGGAACAGGGACAGGGGTGTCAGGCACGTTCCAGTGCCAGCACCGCGTTGTGGCCGCCGAAGCCGAACGAGTGGCTGACCGCCCGGTCGACCCGCTGCCGCAGCGGCTGTTTGGTCACGCAGTCGAGGTCGAACTCGACGGCGGGCGCGTCCAGGTTGGCGATCGGCGGTACGACCCCGTGCTCGATGGTGAGCACGGTCAGCGCCGCCTCCATCGCCCCGGCCGCCCCCATGCAGTGCCCCAGCACGCCCTTGGGCGCGGTGACCGGCGGCCGGTGCGGATAGACCCGGCTGATCAGCGCCGCCTCGGTCGCGTCACCCAGCGGCGTCGACGTGCCGTGCGCGTTGACGTGCTCGACGTCCCCCGCGTGCCACCCCGCGTCGCGCAGCGCCACCTCGACGGCCCGCTGCGCCACGGCGCCCGAGGGGTGCGGGCTCGTCGGGTGGTGGGCGTCGGTCGTGGCGCCGGCGCCCGCCAGCAGCGCGCGCGGCCGGGCGCCGCGGGCCCGCGCGTCCCGCTCCCGTTCCAGCACCATGATCGCGGCGCCCTCGCCCATCACCAGCCCGGCGCGATCGGCCGCGAAGGGGCGGCAGAGCAGCGCCGGGTCGTCGCCGGGGCCGGCGAGCGCGGCGGCGCCCGACCGGGCGAACCCGATCACGGCGAGCGGGAAGACGGTGGCCTCCGTGGCCCCGGCCACCGCGATGTCGCACTGTCCGGTGGTGAGCAGGTCCCGCGCCACGGAGAGGGCGGTGACCCCGGAGGAACAGGCCGTGCAGGGCGCCATGCTGGGGCCGGTGGCCCGCATCTTGATGGCGATCTCGGCCGCCGCCATGTTGGGGATGGTCAGCAGCGTGCCCGTCGCCGAGATGGCCTCGGCACCGCGCCGGTCGAGCGCGAGGGCCTGCTCCGTCACGCTCGCGGAGCCGCCGCTGCTCGTCCCGACGACGACGGCGACCCGGGTTCCGTCCCAGCTCCGCGGGTCGAGCCCGGCGTCGGCGACCGCCTCACGCGCGGCGAGCAGGGCGAACTTCACGTGCCGGCCCATCCGGAAGGCCGTCCGCCCGCCGATCGCGGCGTCCAGGTCGATGCCGTCGACCGTACAGGCGAAGTCGACGACGCACCCGCTCAGCCCGGGGACGGTACGGGCGGGGGAGACGCCCGCGCACACCCCGTTCCAGGTGGACTCCGTGTCGTTCCCTGCCGGGGTCATCATCCCCAGCCCGGTCACGGCGACGGCGGGCCGGGCCCCGGCACCACCGGTCATCGGCCGACGCCCACGGCCGCCTTGTCGAGGAACGCGGTGATCTCGGCGAGCGTGGCGCCCTTCAGCAGCGTCTCCGAATCGGCGACGACGCCCAGCCGCTCCTTGATGATGACGGCGAACTCGGCGACCGCGAGGGAGTCCATCTCCAGGCTGTCCATGGTGGCTTCGGGGTGGATCTCGACGGCCGGCACCTTGAAGGTCTCGGAGAGGACCTCCGTGATCTTCGGGTGGATCGCGATCGCGGAACGGGTCACCGGGCGGAGCACATGACAGGTCGCGTGGCTGGTTCCGTGGCCGGTCGTGTGGCCGGCCGCATGGCCGGATGCGGGGCTGGTGGCAGGACGGGTTGCATTCATGGCATGTCCTTTCAAAAGGTACTCAAAGCACTCAAGGGGCCTAGTACGGCAAGTTTCTCAAAGTGTTGATAAACCTCAAAAGCCGATGGACAACATGAAATCGATCTGATAAGGGCGGTACGGACGGCGGCGTCCGACGGCACGCGGCACACCGTGGCGACGTCTCCGCCACGGCCCACCCGCCCTCCGGGTCGTCGTACGCGTCGGTGTACCCCGCGCCGGAGATGGGCCGGTCCGCGAGCATCTCCTCGGGCAGCGCGAAGGATTCGACCAGGGTGGGCGCGTACGTGGCCAGCTCGGCGATGAGCCGCTCGATCACCTCCGGGAGTTCATCGACGAGACGGGGTGTCAGCAGGGCGTGGGCCAGCAGGTCGCCGCTGTTCCGGTCGATCCACTGGAGCGCGAAGAGCCGGTGCAGCGACCGGAGCGGCCCGAGCGCCGAGCCTGCCTCGCACCCCTTGCCGGTTCCGGACCCGCAACCGTCGCCGGCCCCGGAACCGGAACCGGCCACCGCACCGGGTCCGGAGCCCAACTCGGCCCCCAACGGCTCCAGTTCCAGCTCCGGCTCCAGCTCCGGCTCCGCATCCAGCTCCAGCTCCGACTCCGGCTCCGGCTCCGGCTCCGGCTCCGGCTCCAGTTCGCGCAGCCGCCGCTCCGCCGCCGTGTACGCCTCGGCCGCCCGCCGGTACGCGTGCGCCTCCACGGCGCGGAGCGCCGCGCCGGACGCCGCGTTCCAGCGGGAGAGGGGGTCGCCCTGCGGTGCGCGGGCCATCCGGCGGCGGGCGCGGTCGAGCCACAACTGCTCGACGGCCACCAGGAGATCACCCAGATGGCCCGTGTCGTACCACTCCGGGGAGACACCGTCCGTATGTCCGGGAGCCGGCACCGGCCCCGGCTCGTCCATGCCCGGCCGCGCCGCCCCGGTGGCCCGCTCCGGGGCCCGCGCCGAGAACAGCAGCTCCGCCGCCGCCTTCGCGTAGATCGCGGTGTTGTCGCCCTCCGCCGTGATCGCGCCCTCGATGTTCGCGAGCAGCTCGGTCATGCCGTTGCGTGCCAACAGCCCCTGGGCGCCGCACCGTTCACGGCACTCCATGATGATCTCGCGCGCCCGCCAGGTGATCCACCCCTTGGCGACCGCCACCAGCCGCTCGGTCTCGCCCCGGTTCGCCTCGGTGCACGTCTCCCACGCGTCGACCGCCGTACGGTGCAGCAGTGTCATCGCGAAGAGCGTCGCCAGGCCCCCGGCCAGCGGCCCGTGGTGGCTGCGGTGCGCGAAGACCGGCACCCGTTCCGCCGCCCGGGGCCCCGAGATCATCCGGTGCCCGCCGTACCGTACGGCGAGCGCGAGCGCGACGCGCGCTCCGCCGAGGGCGCCCGCGCTCATCGAGAGCTTTCCCGCCGTGACCCGGCCGATCGAGGCCAGGAAGCGGCGCCTCCGGTTGTTCTCCGCGCTGCTGAACGCGCCGTCCCCGTCGAACCGGCCGAGCCGCCCCCGGACGCCGCCCAGCAGCGCGTCCCGCGCCACGAAGACCCGGTCGAACGAGGTCACACAGTGGTCCAGCGGGCTGCCGAACCGCTCGGACAGCAGCCGCACCCGTACCCCCGGGAGCGTCCGGGAGCCGTCCGTCAGCGGCGCCAGGAAGAGGAAGACGCCGTGGTCCGCCCCGTCCACGAGCAGCCGCGCGGCCACCACCCCGCTCTTCGCGCCGCCCGTGGTGCTGGTGTTGGGCATGAACTTCTGCGCACCCGCGTGCGGCGTGTGCAGGACGAAGCCGTCCCTGGCGCGGTCGTACGTGGCCGTCGTCTCCAGGGCGACCGCGTCGTTGCCGTGCGCCACCTCCGTACAGAGGAAGGTGCCGATCCGGCGCAGCGTCAGGAAGTCCGTCAGATCGCGCTCCACGGCCCCGGGGTCGCCGTCGGCGGCGGCGTCGTGGTCGAGCAGGCTGCCGAGGAAGAGGTTGTAGTGGATGCCGGCCACGGTCGTGAAGGACGGGTCGATCGGCCCCAGCCACTCGTGCAGCGCCGCGACCCCGCGCGGGTCGGCGGCGAGCCCCGCCGGGCTGTCGATCGCGCCGTTCACGGCCCGCAGCCGGTCGTACGCGAGGGCCAGCCGCTCGGCGTCCGTCGCGTCCGGCCGGTCGCGGAAGAGCCCGTCGGCGGCGAACCGGCGCCACGGTCCGTGCTCCCGCTCGAAATCGTCCCCGTACAGCACCCGCGTCAGCTGCCTCGTCATCGCCTTCCCGGCGTCCACGGCACCGCTGTTGATCATTACGCTCACCTGAGAAGAACGAGCGACGGTTGATGAAGAAACGAATTTCCCGCACCCAGGGCCACAAGACATTCGTTCGGCCGATCCGTCCCGCGCGCCCGTCACCAGCACGTTCCGCACCCCGTCAGACTCTCCCGAACGCCAGTGCGACATTGTGTCCGCCGAAGCCGAAACTGTGGCTGACCGCGCTCCGCACCCGCTGCCGCCGCGCCTGCTTCGTCACGCAGTCGAGGTCGAACTCGACCGCCGGGGCGTCCAGGTTGGCGATCGGCGGGATGAGTCCGTGTTCGAGCGTCAGGACGGTCGCCACCGCCTCGATCGCCCCCGCCGCCGCCAGCGTGTGCCCCACCACCCCCTTCGCCGCCGTGACCGGCGGCCCGTGCGGGAAGACGCGCTCGATCAGCGAGGCCTCCATGGCGTCGTTGAGCGGCGTGGAGGTGCCGTGCGCGTTGACGTGCTCGACGTCGTACGCGCTCCACCCCGCCTCCCGCAGCGCCGTCTCCACGGCCACCTGCGCGATCCGGCCGCCCGGCGCGGGCGCCGTCGGATGGTGCGCGTCCGTGCTCGCGCCCGCGCCGGCCAGCAGCGCGCGCGGCACCCGGCCCCGGGCACGCGCGTCCGCCTCCCGTTCCAGTACGAGCATCCCCGCGCCCTCCCCGATGACGAACCCGTCCCGGTCGGCGGCGAACGGCCGCGACGCCCCGGCCGGGTCGTCCGTGCGGGTCGACAGCGCGCCCATCCGCGCGAACGCCGTCACCACCAGCGGGGTCAGTACGGACTCGGCGCCCCCCGCGACCACCACGTCGCACTCCCCGCCGAGCAGCAGGTCCCGGGCGACGACGAGCGCGGTCGCCCCGGACGCGCAGGCGGTCACCGGGGCCAGGCTCGGCCCCCGGGCCTTGAGCGCGATGGCGACCTCACCGGCCGCCGCGTTCGGGATCATCATCGGCACCAGCAGGGGCGAGACGGACTCCGGCCCGTGCGCCTGGAGTTTGAGCGCGTTGTCGGCGAGTACGGACACGCCGCCCACCCCGACGCCGAGGACCACCCCCACCCGGGCGCCGTCCCAGGTCATGGGGTCGAGACGGGCGTCCGCGACCGCCTGCCGCGCGGCGATCAGGGCCAGCTTCACGAACCGCGCCATGCGCCACACGGAGCGGCCGCCCACCGCCGCGTCCACGTCGAGCACGCTGTACGCGGCGTCACGCGCCGCGCCGGGCGCCGGGTCACGCGCGGTCCCGTTCGCAGTGCCGTACGCCGTCCCGCTCGCGGTGCCGTACGCCGTCCCGCTCGCGGTGCCGTACGCCGTCCCGTCCGCCCTTCCGTCCGGGGCCCCGTTCGCGGCAGCCCCTAAGTCGCCGCCGCCCCAGCCCCGTTCAGGTTCTCCCTCAGGCCCTCGCTCCGACGGGTCGCCGATCGCGCACACGAAGTCGACCGGCATCCCCGCCAGTTCGGGCCGCCGCCGGGCGACGGACCGGCCCGCGCACAGCCCCGCCCAGAAGGCCGGCTCGCCGACACCCGCCGGTGTCACCACCCCGAGCCCGGTCACCGCCACCCCGGCCCGCGCCACCCGCTCAGCCGTCCCCGTCATGATGCGTTCCTTCCCATGGTGCGTACTTTCCGTCGTCGAAAGGCGCGGCCCGTACGGTTCCGGGCCAGCTCAGGGCCGCCGTCCCCCACGTGAGGCCGCCGCCGAAAGCGGTGAGCAGCACGCGGTCGCCCGCGCGGAAACGCCCCCGCGCCGCCGCGTCCGCCAGGGCCAGGGGGATGGAGGCCGCGCCGGTGTTGCCGACGCGGTCGAGGTGGGTGACACAGCGTTCCGCGCCGATGCCCACCCGTTCGGCGACGGCCCGCAGGATGCGGGCGTTGGCCTGGTGCGGTACGAAGTGGTCCACCTGGGCCGGATCCCAGCCCACGGTGTCCAGCAGGGCGCGGCAGGAACCCGTCATCCGCTCCACCGCGTGCTGGTAGACGGCCCGGCCCCGCATCCGGAAGAACTCGTCACCCGCCGCGACCGGAGCGCCGGGACCACCGAGGCCACCAGGACCACCGGGGCCGCCGAGGGCGCCGAGGGCGCCGAGGCCACCGGGACCGCCGGAGCCGACCGTCTGGGAGCGGGCCCGCGAGCCGCCCCCCGCCACGGTGATCAGTTCCCGTCCCGAGCCGTCGCTGCCCAGGTCGAAGCCGAGCAGCTCGCCAGGCGAACCGGTTCTGCCCGCGCCGATCAGCGCCGCCCCCGCGCCGTCCCCGAACACCACGCCCGCCGCCCGGTCCCGGGGGTCCAGCCAGGTCGAGTACACATCGGCGCCCACCAGCAGCACCCGGTCGTAGAGCCCGGACACCACCAGGCCGTGGCAGACGGCGAGGCCGTAGACGAACCCGCTGCACACGGCGCCCAGATCGAACGCGGGCACCGCGCCGAGCCCCAGCCGCGCCGCGAGTTCGGGCGCCGTCGCGGGGCAGGGGTGGTCGGGGGTGGCCGTGGCCAGCACGACGGCGTCCACGACATCGACCCCGTCCACCGCCCGCTCCGCCGCCGCCCCGCACGCCCCGCCCCGGCAACCGCCCCGGTGCGCCCCCGATCCGCCGAAGCCCCCGTGCCCCCGGCCCCCGTCGCCGATCAGCAGCCGGGCCGCCTCGTACGCCAGATCCCCCGTCGCCATCCCGGGCCCGGCGCGGTGGCGGGCCTCGATGCCCGTACGCCTGCGGATCCACTCGTCGTCCACGCCCCACGCGGCGGGCAGCGCCTCGTTACGGACCGGCTCGCCCGGGACCCAACCGGCGACGGCCTCCAGTACCGCCGTCCGCGCACCCCGCGTACCCCGCGCGCCCCGCACACCCTGTGTATCCCTCACACCCCGCACGACCCGCGAGTCCCACCGACTCCGGGCCTGCCCGCTCGCCACTCACGGCCCCCATCCGGTTCACGATCACGGTCGACCACTTCGACCGGATGTCAAACTCCTTGCCCGGCAAGGGGGTTACTGGGCCATTCGGGGGACAGCGGAGGGGCGCGCGGAGGGCGCGGACCCGCCGGTCGCGGACCACCCCGGGAAGTGGATGCGCGCCGCCGAGACGCCGATGCCCGTCGGGCCCGGGGGCGCCCAACGGCCCGTACGGCTCCGGTCCTCAAGGATCTCGTGCTCCTTGTAACGCCTGCAGCCGTGGTGCCAGTTGAGGATCCCGGCCAGCCAGTTCTCCAGCTCCCGCACCCGGCCGTCCAGCATCCGCCGCGTCTCCGCGTCCAGTTCCGCGTCGTCGTACAGCACCGGCAGTTCCTCCGCCACGACGTGCTGGAACTGGCGCATCCGCGACTTCATCAGGTCGTCCACGACGGTCAGGGCCGCCGGATAGTCGCAGTTGAAGAAGTTTTGCACCACCAGCAGAGCGTTGTGCGCCTCGCCCTCGAACTCGATCTCCTTCTGGTACGAGAAGACGTCGTTGACCAGGCACGCGTAGTCCTGCGCCGCCTTCTCCAGGGACCTCATCGGCCCCGACCGGAAGACCTCCGGCTCCGCCTCGCGGCCGTGGCCCAGCCGCGCCAGGGCCATCGTCAGGTCCGAGCCGAAGGTCGCCCGGCGCATCTCCAGATAGTCGACGGGGTCGGGGATACGGTTCTGCGCCTGGTTCGTCAGCTCCCACACCCAGGAAGCCGTCATGTCCTCGACCGCCGTGCGCAACGCGCGCCGCGCGGGCTCCGCCATCGGCCCGGCCGTACGGACCCACAGATCGGCCAGCCCGCGCTCCAGCGCGGTGGCCGGTGGCGGCGTCGGTCCCGTCCCGGTCGGCATGAAGAGGGCCAGCCGCTGGTTGCACGCCTTCGCGCCCGCGACATCGCGCGCGGCGCCGTAGACCACCGGGTAGTAGTCGTCCGCGTACGTCCCCCAGGTCAGCCAGTCCGAGGTCAGGTCGAGCCCCTCCGGGGTGGCGTCCGGATGGATGCCGGCCGAGCAGAGCGGCAGGTCGATCCGGCGCAGCCGCTCCTCGTCCCAGATGCCCGATCCCGGCAGCCCCGGCTGGGCCGCCAGGAGTCCCATCCGGTGGGCCCACTCGACCGTGTGCGCGCGCGAGCGGTCGAGATGCGGGCTGAGGGAGAGCGCGTACGGCATCTCGAAGTCGGGCAGCACGGAGGGCCCGACACGCCGGAACGGCACATGGCTGAAGCTGCGCACCCGCGCCGCCGCGCCCACCCCGAGGGCCTGCCGTGCGGGTCTGGCCGGGCTCGCGTGCCCTGGTGCCGCGCCTCGCGGCGTTGTCGTCACTCGACGACGCTCCGCGTCGCCTCCCTCCTCCGCCTTGCGATCCACGGCACCAGACCCCGCTCCCTGATCCGACCAGACCCGAACGACAGACCCGAGACTGCGCGGGGTGACCGTACCCAGCCCCATGGCGCGCGTGATGTCGGCGGCGGCCGTACCGAGCCCGACGGGCGTCATGGAGAACCCGGGCCACCCGCCCCCCGCGCCCGCGTGGTCCCCGTCCTTCCCCGAGTCGCCCGTCCCGGGCTCCCCCACTCCGTTCATGTAGCGGCTGGAGCGCAGGTGCCACTCGTGGCCGCCCGACTGCCAGTCCTGGAGGCCCTTCACATAGGCGAGCGTGTCGGCGCACTCCCGCGGCCCGAGCCCCCGCTCCGCGAAGAGCGGCGCCAGTTCGGTCAGCGCCGTGTTCTCGAACTGCTGGATCCGGGAGGTCAGCAGGTCGTTGACCGCGTCGGCCGCCTCCTGCGTCGTACAGCCGAGGAAGGTCTCCAGGACGAGTACGCCGTTGCTCAGCTCGCCCTCCTCCTCGATCTCCCGCTCGTACGAGAAGAGGTCGTTGCGCAGGTGCACCGCGTCCGAGAACGCCTCCTTCAGCACCCGCAGCGGCCGGGAGTCCGCGACGGCGTCGGGCACTTCGGCCCTGGCCGCGTACTCGACGAGCCCCGCCGACCAGGGCGCCCCGCCCACCTTGCGGCGCATCTCGATGTACTCGACCGGGTTCGCGACGCGCTCCGCGTCGATGTTCGCCAGTTCCCAGTCGGACTCGTTGAGCAGGTTCTCCGTCGACTCGGCGAACCGCCGGCGCCACGCCATGGACATGCTCGGGACCGTACGCGCCCACAGGTCGGCGAGCCCCGCCTCGACGGGGTTGGCGGGCTCGGGGAAACCGGCCGACAGGTCCATCGGCATGAAGGCCGCGAGCCGTTCGAGATACGCCTTGCCGCCCGCCCGGTCCTGCGGGCGTTTGTAGACCTCCAGGAAGTGGTCGTCGAAGAAGAAGACCCACACGTACCAGTCGGTGACCAGCGACAACGCCGGTCCGTCGCAGTCGGGATGGGTGTACGCGCACAGCAGCGCGTAGTCGTGGGAGTCGAGGTCGCGCTCCTCCCAGACTCCCGAGCCCTCCAGCATCCCCATCGTCCTGGCCCACTTCTTCGAGTGCGTCCTGGCCTCTGCCAGGTGCGGATTGAGGCGGGCCGGATAGGCCAGGTAGAAATCCGGCAGTTCAAAGGGGTGCGTCACGAGCGGGCGGCCTTTCACGGGTGCGGCGGCGAAGTACCTGCACCGCGATCTACCCGTCGCCCCGCTCCCCCATACGGACCACAAAATAGTCATATGAACGCATTGTCAGTGCGTGTTGTCCGCCCCTCTCCTCCGCCCCGCGCGATCATCGCCCCATGAGCACCACGATCCGGCTCGCACAGCAGCCCGAGGCCGACGAACTGCTCGGCCGCAGCCCCCTGGCCGCCCTGGTCGGCATGTTGCTGGACCAGCAGGTCCCCATGGAGTGGGCGTTCTCGGGCCCCTACACCATCGCCGTCCGCATGGGCGGCGACGACCTCGACGCGCGCGAGATCGCCGCGTACGACCCCGACGCCTTCACCGCCCTGCTCTCCGACAAGCCCGCCGTGCACCGCTACCCCGGGTCGATGGCCCGGCGCGTCCAGCAGCTCTGCCAGTACCTGGTCGAGCACTACGACGGCGACCCCACGGCGATCTGGCGCGACATCACCACCGGCGCCGAGGTACGGGACCGGCTGAACGAACTGCCCGGCTTCGGGACGCAGAAGTCCCAGATCTTCCTGGCGCTGCTGGGCAAGCAGTTCGGGGTACGGCCCGAGGGCTGGCGCGCGGCGGCGGGCGCGTACGGCGACGAGGGGTCCTACCGCTCGGCGGCGGACATCACGGGCCCCGAATCGCTGGCGAAGGTACGGGCGTTCAAGCAGGAGGCCAAGCGCGCGGCGAAGGCGGCGAAGCAGCACTGACCAGGGTCGCCGGGCCGCCCGGCGGTCGCCGGACGGGGTCGTTCCACGCATGATCGACCGAAACGTTCCGTGACCTGCGCCACACCTGTTCCCAGACGGCGCCGCCCCCGCTACTTTTCTCCGACATTCGCTCACATTCGTTCGCACCGGAAGGACCCTTGTGAACGCAACGTCCCGCAGACTCATGGCCGCGGCGGCCGCCACCGCGCTCGCCGCCCCGCTTCTGCTCTCCGCCTCCTCCCCCGCCGCCGCGCGACCGCACGACCCGGCGAAGGAAGCCGCGCGGAACGCCGCGAAACTCTCGAAGAAGCTGGTGCGTTCGGCCTCCGCGAAGGACGCGTACCGCCACCTGGAGAAGTTCCAGCAGATCGCCGAGGAGTCGGACGGCAACCGCGCCGCCGGCACCGCGGGCCACGAGGCCTCCGCCGCCTATGTGTACGGCCAGCTCAAGAAGGCCGGCTACAAGGTCTCGTACGACACCTTCGACATCACGTACATCGAGACGCTCGCCGAGAAGCTCTCGGTCACCGCGCCGACGCCGCGCGACATCACGATCACCGCCATGTCGTACACGAAGTCCACCCCGGAGGGCGGTGTGCGGGCCGAGCTGGCCGCCGTACCGCTCGACGCCACGACCGGGTGCGAGCCGGGCGACTACGCCTCGGCCGACTACACCGGCAAGATCGCACTCATCCAGCGCGGGGGCTGCGCCTTCGCCGACAAGCAGCGGGAGGCGGGCGCGGCGGGGGCGGTCGCCGCGATCATCTACAACAACACCGAAGGCGCGCTCAACGGGACGCTCGGCGGCCCGGAGGCCGGTGTGATCCCCACCGGCGGCATCACCCAGGAGGCGGGCGAGGCACTGGCCGCCGAGGCCGCGGCCGGCCCCGTGACGGTCTCGCTCGACGTGCGCCAGCTCCAGGAGGAGCGCACCACCCGTAACGTGATCGCCGAGACCAAGGGCGGCAGGTCCGACCGTACGGTGATGCTCGGCTCCCACCTCGACTCGGTCACCGAGGGCCCCGGCATCAACGACAACGGCTCGGGCTCGGCGGGGCTGCTGGAGGTCGCGCTCAAGCTCGCCAAGACGCACGACAAGCCGGCGAACAAGGTGCGCTTCGCGTGGTGGTCGGCGGAGGAACTGGGCCTGCTGGGCGCGGAGTCGTACGTCGGGAAGCTCACCGACCGGCAGCGCGCGGACATCTCGCTCTACCTGAACTTCGACATGATCGCCTCACCGAACTACGCCCAGTTCGTCTACGACGGCGACGACTCGGACGGCGAGGGCGCGGGCCCGGGTCCCGAGGGCTCGGCGCAGATCGAGAAGGGCATCACCGACTTCCTCGACAGCAGAAACGTTTCGCACGAGGGCACGGACTTCGACGGCCGCTCCGACTACGGCCCCTTCATGGACGCGGGCATCGCCTCGGGCGGCACGTTCACGGGCGCGGAGGGCCTCAAGTCGGAGGAGCAGGCGAAGCGGTACGGGGGCGAGGCGGGGGTGGCGTACGACAAGTGCTACCACGCGGCCTGCGACGACCTCTCGAACATCAGCATGCGGGCCTTCGACATCAACGTCGACGTGATCGCGAACGCGGTGGGCACCTACGCCCATGACCTCAGCTCGCTGAAGAAGCCGGCGGCTTCGCAGCAGTCGGCCCATTCGCAGCAGTCGGCCCAGACGGCACCGTCGGCACCGACGGGCGCCGACGGCTCGGCCGGGAAGACGACGGCTCCGGTGCGCGACAAGGGCCACACGCCCGCCTCGTAACACGAGGAAGCACAGGTAATACGGCTGACAGGAGCGGCGGAAGCAGAAGCGGGGCGCGCGGGGAGTCGGCATCCCCCGCGCGCCCCGCCCGCTTCCGCCCCGCGGCCCCGGTCCGTACGGCTACTCCTGCGGCGGGGCCGGCCTGATGACGGCGAAGCGCGCGCCGAAGGGGTCGGCGAGCTGCGCCATGCGGCCGATGTCCGGCGCGTCCGTCGCGGGCATGACGACGGAGCCGCCGTTCCCCTGGACCGCGGCGACCACCGCGTCGGCGTCGTCGACGGCGAAGTACGGCAGCCAGCGCGCCCCCTCGCCGTCCTGGACCGGAGCGACCCCGCCGAACGAGGCGTCCTGCTGGTCGCCCTCGCCGGTGGAGAGCACGGTGTACGTCATGCCGGGCGCCGGCAGCTCCTGGAAGCGCCAGCCGAAGAGGGCCCGGTAGAAGGCGAGCGCGCCCGCGCCGTCACCGGTGTGCAGTTCGGCCCAGCAGAGGGTGCCGGACTCGGAGGCGGTTTCGAGGCCGCGTACGGAGGCGGGCTGCCAGACGGCGAAGTCCGCGCCCTGGGGGTCGGTGAAACAGGCCATGCGCCCGGCGTCCATCACATCCATCGGTGCGACCCGTACGGCGCCGCCGTGCTGGGTGACCGAGCGCGCGGTGGAGTCGGCGTCCGGGCTGTTGAAGTACACGGACCAGGCGGCTTCGGCGCCGTCCCCGCCGAGCGGCCCGATGGCCGCGAGCGTCCTGCCGTCCTTCTGGAAGAACCCGTAGCCCCCGGCGTCCGGACCGGCCGACTGTACGGTCCAGCCGAAGACGGCGGTGTAGAAGGCGGCCGAGGCGTCGATGTCGGGGGCGGCCACGTCGAGCCAGTTGGGCGAGCCGGTCACGAACTCGGTGCTGAGCAAGTCGTACACCCTTCCTTTCCCGCATTCCTGAGGAATTCGGAGATGTCGGAGATTCCGCCAGAGATTACGGCGGAATCGGCCGGAAGCACCTCGCCGAAACGCCAGGAGGCCCGGCAAGAGGGAAGAGGCAGGTCAAGCGGGCTAAGTCGGGGCGTGGCCGCTCAGGAGAGGGGTCTCTTGACGCCCGAAAGGAAGATGTAGAAAGCTCCGGTACGAAAAACCAGCACGGGGCCTCCGGTGCTCTTGCTGTCACGAAGGGGAACGGAGCCGGGGATACCGAGGCCTATTTCCACGCAGTTTCCGCCGTTGTTGCTGCTGTAGCTGCTCTTGACCCACGCCGCCGCCACCCACGCCGCCGCCGTCACATCGCGGTTCCTCATGGTGGCCATACCCTTCCATCGCGTCACGGATCAGCACGGCGGACTCGGAAGCGGATAGGGCATCCGCCCTGAGCACATCATAGGACTGCGCATGACGGGCGGTGACTTCCGGATCATCGCTGAAGTGTCCGCGGTCGAGGGATTCCGAGTACACCCACAACTGGCCGTCGGGCATGGTGATGAGCGACATGGAGGTACTGGGACGCACCACGCCCCGGGAGCCGGCCGGGACGACTTGTACACGAATGTTGGGCAGCTTCCCCACGCGCAGCAGATGCGCACACTGATTCCGCATGACGGCATCACTGAATACGGCGTTCCGGATACAGCTTTCGTCCAGGACGGCAATGAGAAGCGGTCCTCCGGTCGAAAGGAACCGGTGCTGCCGGCTGAGGCGCGCGCGGACCATCTCCGCCAATTCGTCGCCGGTGGCGACCTGGGCGAAAAGGTCCCGCGCGTAGTCCTCGGTCTGCAGGAGTCCCGGCATCACCTGGTTCTGGTACTCGCGCAGCGCGACCGCCTGGGCGTCCATGGCGGCCCGGCGCTTGAACCAGTCCGGATGTTCCACCTCCGGATACCAGTCGATCTTCTCCCAGAGCTTGCGCAGGATCCCGCCGGTCCGCAGCACCACATCACACGTGTCGGTGAACTTGTCGTCGGGAACGCGCGTGCCGGCCTCCACACGTGCTACGAACGACCTGTCGCACGGCACTCTCTCCGCGAGCCCGGCCTGGGTGATGCCGATGGAGTCCCGTGAATGCTTCAGCACTTCACCGAATACGGCCGCCGTACCGGCCGCCTTCTCCCCACCTTCCGCATTGCGCCGCCCCATTGGGCCTTCCTTTCTCGGGTGACAGATCGTGTCTGGCACGCACGGGGCGTTGCGCACGCCCCTGGCGCAGAGCAACGCTAGTAGCACGCAATGTAGTTGCACCGCCCCGAGGACGACAATGCGCAGTGATTCGAACTCAATCCCTATCCCCGCACCGGAATTGGGCGCCGTCACGGCGGACCCGCGCGCGCCTCTCCCGCCCCTTCGCACACCCGGTGTCCCCCCGCCCTCTCCCCTCCACCCCACTCGCCCCACCACCCTCACCACCCTCACCGACCCCACGGCCCTCATCGCCCCTCTCTGAGCCGACGCACGAACTCCGTCGAGGAAAATCCGCCGAGGAAAGGTGACCCGTTGCCCAGAGCGACCGTGCTGCTGTCGAAAAGGGATTGCTGGTACTGCGAGGCATGCTGGAAAAACAGCGTCGAGGCGGTACGCACCACACCGGACGGCACACGAGATCTCCTCTGTCTCGAATGCGCGCAGGGAAACTATCCGAGACGGGTCGACCTCTTTCCGCCGCTGGGAATCTACGGACTCATGCCGCGCAGGGTGAGAGTGAGGGTGCCGGCGCGCGACGGCAGAGGCGCCCACCCGGTCGCCCCGTCGCTCTCCGCCAGCCCCGGCCCGCACCCGCCACCGCACCCCCGCCGCCAGTCCCCGCCGGGCACGCCCCCCGTGTAGCACCCCCGGGGTCGCCCGGGCACGCCTCGTTCCCGCTTCGTTCTCATCCCGCCCACACTTCGCTCCCCCTATGTCACCGAATGAGACCTTTGCGCTCCTGCGTCATGGCTGCGCCCGGAGCCGCTCGCCCGGTAGGCTTTCCGTGTGATCTTCAAGCGCATCGGTAACGGGAGGCCGTATCCCGACCACGGCCGGGAAAGCACCCGGCAGTGGGCGGATGTCGCGCCGCGCCCGGTCCGCCTCGATCAGCTCGTGACGACGAAGGGTCAGCTCGACCTGGAGACGCTGCTCGCCGAGGACTCCACCTTCTACGGGGACCTGTTCGCGCACGTCGTGAAGTGGCAGGGCGACCTCTACCTGGAGGACGGGCTGCACCGCGCCGTCCGCGCCGCGCTCCAGCAGCGCCAGGTGCTGCACGCGCGCGTGCTGGAACTGGAGCTGGGCATGGGCTGACGGGCCGGACCCCGCCCCCGCCGTGGCCCCCGCTGAGCCTTTTGGGCCCATTCCCGCACTCCAACCGCCCAAACGGTTGATCATTTAGTAGGAAACAACCACGGCGCGCACTACGCTGCGCCCATGAGCATGCTCACTCCCCCCGGCATGGGCGGAAAGTACCGCATCACGGGTTCCACATACCCCCGTATGCGCCGCCCCCGTCACCGCCGCAGGATCGTGCTCGCGGCCGTCGCCGCCGTCGTCGCCCTCGGCCTGGCCGGCTGGGGAACACTCCAGCTCATCGACGTCTTCTCCGGCGGCAGCACGAAGAGCACGGCCACCGGCGGCCGGGACACGCCCCGCTGCACACCGTCCCCCACCACCACACCCGCCAGGGCCCTCCCCAGGCCCGGCCAGATCACGGTCAACGTCTACAACGCGACCCCGCGGGAGGGACTCGCCAAGACCACCGCCGACGAGCTGAGAAAACGCGGCTTCGTCATCGGGAAGGTGGGCAACGCCCCCGAGACGTACGACAAGAAGGTTCCGGGCGCCGGGATACTGCTCGGGGCGACGACCGCCTCGGACAGCGCCCTCACCGTCCTCGGGACCCAGCTCAAGGGCGCCACGTCCAAGGCCGACACCCGTACGACGAAGGACGTCGACCTGATCATCGGCACGGCCTTCAAGGCGCTGGACGTACAGAAGGACGCGGACCAGGCGCTGGCCACACTGAGCACCCCGGTGAAGCCCTCCTGCTGACGGAAGGGGCCGGGCCTTCGGTGGAAGGCACCGAAGACCCGGCCCACGTCCCGTCCGACGAAAGCCCTGGTCGGCTAGTCGACGGTGCCGTACATCCGGTCGCCCGCGTCGCCCAGACCGGGAACGATGTAGCCGTTCTCGTTGAGCCGCTCGTCGACCGCCGCCGTCACGACCGTCACCGGCGTGCCCGCCAGCTCGCGCTCCATCACCTCGACGCCCTCGGGCGCCGCGAGCAGCACCACGGCGGTCACGTCGTCCGCGCCGCGCTTGATCAGCTCCCGGATCGCCGCGACGAGCGTGCCGCCGGTCGCGAGCATCGGGTCCAGTACGTACACCTGCCGGCCGGAGAGGTCCTCGGGCATCCGGGTCGCGTACGTGGACGCCTGGAGCGTCTCCTCGTTGCGGATCATGCCGAGGAAGCCCACCTCGGCGGTCGGGAGCAGCCGCACCATGCCGTCGAGCATGCCGAGACCGGCCCGGAGGATCGGGACGACCAGGGGCCGCGGGTGGGAGAGCTTCACCCCCGTCGTGCCCGTCACGGGGGTCTCGATGTCGACCTGTTCGGTCCGTACGTCCCGGGTGGCCTCGTACGCGAGCAGGGTGACCAGCTCGTCGGCGAGCCGCCGGAAGGTCGGGGAGTCGGTGCGCCGGTCGCGCAGGGTGGTGAGTTTGTGCGCGACCAGCGGGTGGTCGACGACGTGAATCCGCATGGCGTCCACAGTAACCGGGGGCCAATGCCTCACGCGCTGCCAGGTTAGAGGTCGCGCGGACAGGTGGGGCGGGAGAAGGAGCGGGGCGAGGGGCAAGTCCGGCAAGGCGGAGGAGGGAGGCGACGCGGAGCGTTGTCGACTGACGACAACGCCGCCGGGCGCCGCCCATCGGCACGCGACGCCGCCCCACCTGTCCGCGCGACCTCTGAGGTCTGGAATGCCAGGAACGGGCTGGCATCAACCCTCATGGGCGAGGGAAGGTAGAAGGGCCAAGGACACAGCCTTGAGGTGGTGAGGCGTCGATGAGTCCCGAGTCACCCCCGGATCCCGAGCCGGAGCCGGACACCACGGGGAGCGGCGAGAGCGAGACCGAGGCGGCGCGCCGCCGGCGCCGCGCGCAGTTCCTGCGGGAGCTGAACGAGGCCAAGGCGCTCCGCGAGCGCGTGAAGCCCCGGCAGGCACGGGCGGCACGGATGCGCCAGCAGATGCGGATGCGTACGTTCCGCTGGTAGCCACGCCCGACCCGCCGGGAGCCACGCCCGGCCACGGGACCGGATCCGGAAAGCCCCGGACCGCCCCCCGGACCGCCCTCCGGACCACCCGCGGGCCCGGCGGAAGCCATCCCGCGCCCGGGTCCGAACAGGGGCCTAATAAAATGGCGCCACGACGCAACGGCGGAAGACCTCTCGCGAAGCGCCGGTTTCTGCCACGATTCCGAGTAGGCGGGGCCGAGCAGCGCACCGCCGGACCGTCACACCTCTGACCAGTGGGAGAGTCACGGTGTACTTCGCCGCACTGCTCGCGCGCACCGAAGACGGGTGGGAAGCGAGCGATACAGAGCTCGACGATGTGGAGACCTTGTCGGATCTCACCGACCTGGCCCGCGAAGCCTCGGTGGACGAGGACACGGTGCTCGTCTTCATCGAGCAGGAGGACGCCTGGTTCGGCATCCTCCGCGTGGAGGGCGAGGAAGATCCTCGTATCTACGTCTCCGACGCGGCCGCGGCCGCGCGCTCCTCTTACGGGGAGATCCTCATTGATGAACTGCTCGGCGGGGACGAGGACGACCCGGCCGACGACCTCGACGCGCTGGACCTCGACGGTACGGAGGCCGGCGAACCGGACGACGAGTACGAAGGAACCGATACCGACACTGACACCGACACCCCCGCCAAGGCCGCGGAAACCGTGCCCACGGGCGCCGTCGGCGACCGGGAGATCCTGTCCGACCTGGGCCTCTCCGAGGCCGATCTGCTGGCGCTGGAGAGCGACGCGATGGCCGAGATCGCGGAGGCCCTGGGCGCGGCGGAAGTACTGGAGACCGTGCGCTAGGGTCTTTCGTTTGGATCAGGCTGGATCAGGGAGCGCCCGCCGCGTCAGCGGCTGATGTCGCTGTTGGTGCCGTGGATCGCAAGGCGGAGGAGGGAGGCGACGCGTGAGCGTCGGCTCCCCCGTATCCGCCGTCAACGCCGCGAGGCGCGGCCCGCCGCGGTAGCGGCTGATGTCGCTGCGGGCACGCGAGCCCAGCATGATCCAAACGAGAGGCCCTAGATGGACGAGCCCGACCCGGTACGCGCACCGTGGCCGGCCCCCATGCGCCTCGCCCTGGACGAGGCCGTACGGGCCGGCGGGTCCGATGACGTACCGGTCGGCGCCGTCGTGCTGTCCCCGGACGGCACGACACTGGCCACGGCCCACAACGAACGCGAGGCGACGGGCGACCCGACGGCCCACGCGGAGATCCTGGCGATCCGCAGGGCGGCCGAGAAGCTCGGCGCGTGGCGCCTCACGGGCTGCACCCTGGTGGTGACCCTGGAACCGTGCACGATGTGCGCGGGCGCGATCGTCCAGTCCCGCCTGGACCGGGTGGTGTTCGGCGCGCTCGACGAAAAGGCGGGCGCCGCGGGCTCCCTCTGGGACGTCGTACGCGACCGCCGCCTGAACCACCGCCCGGAAGTGATCCACGGCGTCCTCGCCGAGGAGTGCGCCACCCTCCTGACCGCCTTCTTCCGATCCCGCTGACCCCCGACCACCTATCGATTTCAAACCACGGCCCACCTTGGGCTAAGCTCTCTCTCGGTAGCGTGTCCGAGCGGCCGAAGGAGCTCGCCTCGAAAGCGAGTGTGGCGCAAGTCACCGAGGGTTCAAATCCCTCCGCTACCGCTCTCACACCCTCCTGACCTGCGAAATCGCGGTCAGGAGGGTGTTTTGCGTGAGGGCGTTCCGCGCGCTGGGGTTGTTTGTTCCTTCACGTCCTCCGCCACGGACCTGTCGAGCGCCGCCCGTACGAGAGCCGCGGCGAAGGTGGCCAGTTGCTGTGCCGATACCAGCTTCGCCAGTTCGCCGGGGTCCGTGGGGAGTCCTAGGCGCTGGGCGCCCTGGGCGGCCTTGGCGTCGACGTAGGGTTCGAGTTCGGGCCAGACGCCCTGGACCTCGCGCAGGAAGATGTCCGCGCCGGCGGGGCCGATGCCGGGCAGTTCCTGGAGGAGTTCGCGCATGCGGCCGGGGTCGCCGCCGGCCTTCTCGCGCAGGCGGCGGAGGTCGCCGCCGTAGTGTTCGCGGAGGAATACGGCGCCCTTGCCGAGGGTGGTGGACGTGCTCTCGTCGTAACGCCGGTAGTGGCCCGCGCCCAGTGCGTCCACCCGCTGCTGCCAGGTGGCGTCCGCCATCCGGCGGGGGGTGCGCAGCTCCGCCTCGAAGAGTTCGTGCGCCGCGCTGACGGCGACCGAGGCCCGGATACGGGCGCTGAGCAGGCAGGCGAGGACCAGCAGTTGGTAGAGCGGCTGGGGGGTGTCCCTGAGCCGGATGCCCGCCTGGGCCGCGTAGGTCTGTCCATGGGTGTCGAGCAGTGCGCGGGCGGTCTCGCGGCGCGTGGCCGTGGCGCTCATGGTGTCCTCCCTGAGCGGTAGTGCGGCGCTTTCCGAATTCCGTATGAATGCTCGGTCTAAATTGTTTCAGAAGGGATGTTCTGCCGCAGGTCGGAGACCCCGGACCTACGTCGACCGCCAGCGGTAGCGGCGTTCCGGGCGGCCGGCCATGCCATAGCGGACGGATACGTCGACGCTGCCGGTGGTCATCAGGTGTTCAAGGTAGCGGCGGGCGCTGACCCGGGAGATGCCGATGAGGCCGGCGCACTCGGAGGCCAAGAGGGTGCCTTCGGCGGTGCGGAGCGCGGTGGTCACCAGGCGGGTCGTCTCGGCGCTCATTCCCTTGGGCGTGGCGGGCGCGGGCGCGGCCGGGGCCGCGGCGGGCCGGGTGAGCAGGCGGTCCACGTCGGTCTGACCGCTGATCACCGTGTTGTCCAGGCTGTTCCGGCGCTCGGCGTACTGCGCGGGCAGGTGCGCCGTGAACACGGCGCCGTCGAGGGTGTTGGCCACGGCGACCTCGCCGCCGCGGCGGGTGCAGACCAGTTGGGTGAGGGCCAGGCCGATCCCGCGTTCCCCGCCCTGGGCCGCCTTGGTGGTGAAGCCGCGGGTGAACACCTCACGGGCCAGTTCCGGCGCCACTCCGGGCCCCGAGTCCCGTACCACGATCTCCACGCCGGAGGCGTCCTGCCGCAGCTCCACCTCGACCCACGGGTCGCCGTGCACCTCGGCGGCGGCGTCGATGGCGTTGTCCACGACCAGCACGCATGCCGAACATGCCGCCCGCGCCGGTGATGAAGATGACGGGGGCGATCGGCTTGAGGGTGTTGTCGTACAGGTCCTCCAGGAAGTCCCTGCTGCGGCCGTGCCGGGTGCCGAGGACGTACGACGCGGTGATCCCGGTGATCAGCAGGGCCACCGGTGTGCTGCCCGGCACGCGCAGCGCCTCGACCCAGCCGACGTTCTCCGCCAGGCGTCCCGTGTCCACCGCAGTGCGCAGGCCCGTGTTGAGGAAGATCAGGGTCAGGATCGCGACCGCGGCTATGAGCAGCAGCGGTAGCGTTCCCAGGGTGGTCGGATCACTCAAGGGCGTGTCCGCCCACTACCTCCGCAAGGAGTACGCCGATCACCTCCGCGAGTACCTGTGGGGCGCGCACTTCTGGTCACCCTCATACTTCGCGGCCTCCGCCGGCGGAGCACCGCTGTCCGTCATCAAGGAGTACATCGAGCAGCAAAAACGCCCGCTGTGACGCGGGCGTCAGAGCAGTCCGGAGAAACCATTCCTCCCGAGCCCTAAAGGGCCGGGATTCCTGGCTGGATCACGTTGAACCTTATGTTCGCCCCTTCTCGGGGATCGTGCTTGTTCTCGCCGGCCGTACTCGTTCTCGCCGACCGTCCTCGTTCTCAGGGGCCGCCTTTGACGATCTTCATCGTCTGGTGGGACTCCACCCGGTGCACGGCGGGCAGCCGGGCCAGGCGGTTCATGAGGAACTCCTCGTACGCCGCGAGGTCGGCGACGTTGACGCGGACGAAGTAGTCGGGCCGGCCGAGCAGGCGTCTCACCTCGGTCACCTCGTCGAAGCGTGTCACGGCCTTCTCGAACTCCTCCGTCGTCTGACGGTCGTTGACGGTGATGTCGACGGCCACGACGATCTCGCAGGAACGGCCGGTCGCCACGGGATCGAGCACCGCCCGGTAGCCGGTGATCACCCCCTCCTCCTCCAGGCGCTTGACACGGCGCAGGCAGGGGGCGGGCGTCAGGCCGATGCGGCGGGCGAGCTCGATGTTGGTGATCCGGCCGTCCCGGCTCAGCTCCGCGAGGATGGCCCGGTCGAGTGCGTCGAGCGCGGGTCGCTCGGAATCGGTGGCCACGCCGACAGGATAGCGACCGACGGTCAGCCGGCAGTTGTGCGCCAGGCGCCCGCCGCCGCGGCCCGTACGACGTACTCCTCGAAGGTACGGGGCGCGCGGCCCAGCAGGGTGGCGACGCCGTCCGCCGTGCCGGTGAGCAGCCCGCGCTCCATCAGCTCGAACATCGCGGTGAGATGGCGGGCGTCGTCCTCGCCCCAGCCCTCCTCGACCAGCGCCGCGGTGTACCCGTCCGGCGAGACCCGGCGGTAGGTCATGGGCAGCCCGGATGCCCGGGAGATCAGCTCGACGGCCTCGGCGAAGGTCAGCGCGCGCGGCCCGGTCAGCTCGTAGGTCCGCCCGGCGTGCCGGCCGGGCTCGGCCAGTACCGCGGCCGCGGCGTCGGCCACGTCCTCCAGGTCGACGAACGGTTCGGGGACCGCACCGGCCGGGAGCGTGAGTTCGCCCGCGGTCAGCGGGGCGTGGAAGACGTCCTCGTCGAAGTTCTGCATGAAGTTCGACGGCCGCAGTACGGTCCACTCCAGGGCCGAGCCGCGCACGGCCTCCTCGGCCGAGCGCATGTCCAGCCCGAACGGGGAGTCGCCCCAGGTGTCGGCGCCGTGCCCGGAGAGCAGCACCAGGCGCCGCACTCCGGCGGCCTCGGCGCGCGCCACGAGTTCGTGCACCGGCCCGGGCACCGGCGGCGGCACCACGTAGACGGTGGTGACGCCCCGGAGGACCTGATCCCAGCCCGCGGGTGCGGACCAGTCGAAACGGGTCCGGCTGGACCGGGACGCGGCGCGCACCGGCGTGCCGCGCAGTCGGAGCCGGGCGGCGACCCGTCGGCCGGTCTTGCCGGTGGCGCCGAGGACAAGGGTGGTGTCGTTGTTGGTCATGACACCGATTCAACGGCTGCCGCTCGGACGAATCCATAGGCAAAAAGCCGGATTGCCTGTGTCATCGTCTAGCCTCTGTGGGGTGGACGCGTTCGGTGATCTCTTCCGCGGGGTGCGGGCCCAGGGCTCGTTGTTCGGCCTCTCGGCCCTGTCCCCGCCCTGGGCCCTGCGCTTCGTGGACGGCGCGCCGCTGACGTTGTGCGCGGTCCTCGGCGGCGCGGGCTGGCTCGTGCCGGAGCACCGTCCGCCCGAGCGGCTCGGCGCCGGCGAGACGGTCATCGTGCGGGGCCCCGCTCCGTTCACCTTCGTCGACGAGGTCGGTACGCGGGCCGAACCGATCGTGTGCGGCGAGGACTGTGCGACGCCCGAACAGGGCGGGACCCGGCACCGGCTCGGCTGGAGCGATCACGCCGGTGCGGGTACGGGGACGGGCGTCGGCTCCGACGCCGGTGCCGGTACGACGACGCTGGTCGTCGGCGCCTACCCGGTGCGCGGCGAGATCAGCCGCAGGCTGCTGGACGCGCTGCCCGTCGTGCTGCGCGTCCCCTCCGGTGGCGGGGCCGACCCCGTACTGGACCATCTGGCCGCCGAGGCCGCCGCCGACATCCCGGGTCAGCAAGTGGTCCTCGACCGGCTGCTGGACTGGCTGCTGGTGTGCGCGCTGCGCGAGTACTTCGACCGTCCCGGCGGCGAACCGCCCGCCTGGTACGCCGCCCAGCGGGACCCGGTGGTCGGCGACGCGCTGCGGCTGCTGCACGCCGAGCCCGCGGCGCCGTGGACGGTCTCCTCGCTGGCTGGGCGGACCGGGGTGTCGCGGGCCACGCTGGCGAAGCGGTTCGCCGACCTGGTCGGCGAACCGCCGCTGACCTATCTCACCCACCGGCGCATGGCGCTCGCGGCCGACCTGCTGGCCGAGCGGGACGCGACGACCGTCGCGGAGGTCGCCCGCGCCGTGGGCTACTCCGACGCGTTCGCCTTCAGCGCGGCGTTCAAACGGATCCGGGGCGTCAGCCCGAGTGCGTTCCGGCGCACCGCGACGGCCGTTCCGGACGGGCGCCGGCTCCCCGGCGCGTAAGCCAGATCCCCGGTGCGTAAGCCGGCTCCACGGGACGGGAACCGGCTCACCGGGACGGGCACCGGCTCCCCGGGACGGGCACCGGCTCCCCGGTGCGGAAGCCGGCACCCCAGCGCGGCGGAAGCCGAGCCCCCGGCCCGGAGCCGTGTCCGGGCGGCCCGTACCGCATGCCGTCCGTCAGGACTGGGCGCGCATCGCCTCCAGCGGGTGGGCCCGCAGGACGCGGCCGGCCGGGATACGGATGGCCAGGACGGCGGTCAGGACCACCGTCGCCACGATCGCCGCGAAGACCCAGGGCGGGCCCGCGGGGAGGGGGTTCGTGGTGAGGCGGAAGGAGAGGACGGCCAGGGGGAGCGCAGCCGTCACCGTGCCCAGGACCGCCGCCGTCGCCGCGAGGAACGTGGTCTCCGCCGTCAGCATCCGGGCGATCTGGGCGCGCGTGCCGCCCGAGAGGCGGAGCAGGGCGAGTTCGCGGGTCCGCGCCGTCGTGGTCGTGACCAGCGTCGTCGCCGACGAGAGGGCCACGTATCCGAGGATCACCGCCAGCAGCAGCCGGTTCAGCCAGTCCTGGGAGCGGGTCTGGGCGTCCTGGGCCGCCTGGAGGGCCGTACGGTCCCCCACCGCCAGGCCCGGATGGTCCGCCGACAGGGCGCCCAGGGCCTCGGCCACCGCCGCCCCGTTCGCGTCGGGGGCCGTGGCGACGAGGACCGTGTCCGCGAGCCGGTCCGTGGTGTGCGGGACGACGGTGGCGGCCGGGAGCAGGACATCGCCGAAGCCCAGGTTGGGGCGGAACACGGCGACCACCCGGGGCTGCACGCGCGTGCCGTCGCCGAGGGCGAGGTTCACCCGGTCACCGATGCCCTTGCGCAGATAGCGCGCCTCCGTCTCGCTCAGCGCGACGGTGTCGCCGCGCAGATCGCCCAGGGTGCCCTCGGCGACCGGCAGGTCGAGCGTGCCCCGCAGGCCCCCGGCGTCGACGCCGTACGCCCGCGACCGCGACAACCGCTCGTCGAGCAGCGTCCGTTCGACCGCCACCACCTCGGTGGCGACCAGCGGGGTCGCCGCCGTCACCCCCGGTACGCGCCGGGCCGCCGCCGCGACGTCCGGGGCGACGCCGCCCGGTCCCGTCACCACGTACGGTGCGACGGTCGCCTGCCGCGCCTGGTACTGCGTCGCCTCCGACAGCGTGGTCTGGCTGTAGAACTGGCTGCTCGCGAAGCCGATCGTCAGCGCGAGCGGGGTCACGGCCGCCGCCAGCCGCCGGGAGCCCGCCGCGCTGTTGGCCGCCGCGAGATACCCCGACACCCGGAAGTGGCGCAGCAGCCCCGCGCCGGCGATCCGGGCGAGCGCGGCCATCAGGCGCGGGCCGAGCATCGCGGCGGCGATCAGGGCGAGCATCGAGCAGAGCACCGCGGGCAACGTGGCCAGGTTCTGCGGTACGAACGCCACCGCGACGAGCGCGACGGCCGCCAGGCCCAGTACGACGTACCCGCCGGCGATCCGGCCGCGCCCGATGTCCGGGCGCTCCACCGTGGACTCCCGCAGCGCCGCCACCGGACCGATCCGCACCTGACGGCGGGCCGCGGCCCACACCGCCAGCCGCGCCGTGCCCAGGCAGAGCAGTACGGCGACCACGGCGGGCACCGGGCCGAGCGAGAGCGTGAAGCCCTCCTCGATCACGCCGATCCGGGCGAACCCGTCACGCAGTGCCTGCGCCGCGAGATAGCCGGGCGCCACACCGAGCAGCGCCGCCGCGCCGGCCACCAGTTGCGCCTCGGTGGCGAGCATCCGGTGGATCTGCCGGGGGGTGGCCGCCACCGCGCGCAGCAGCGCGATCTCGCGCCGCCGCTGGTGCACCACCAGCGAGAGCGTGCCCGCCACGACGAGGAGGACGATCATCAGGACGAAGCCGCTGAACGAGCTGGACACCAGGGTCAGTACGGAGCGGGACTGCGCCGCCCCGATGAACTCGACCTCGCCGCGCTCCACGCCCGCGCGCACCACCGCGCGGTCGGTCCCGTACCCCTCCTTCTCCAGGGCGTCCGTCACCCGCCGGGTGAGGGTGTCGTCCGTGAACGTGGGCAGCCAGGCCAGGAGGGCCGGCGCGGCCGTCCGTACGCCCGGGTCCCCGACGACCGCGACCGCCACGACCTCGCGCGGGTGCCCGGACAGGGCGCGCGCCCGGTCGTCGGTGAAGAACAGGGCCGACTGGCGCGGCAGTTCGTCGGCGCCCCGCGCCGCCGCCACTCCGACGACCCGGTACGGTACGACGCCGTCCGCCGTCGCGATCCGCACCGTCGACCCGACCCCGGCGCCCGCGCGCCCGGCGGTCGCCGCGTCGAGCACCACCTCGCCGTCGCCGCGCGGCGCCGCGCCCTCGCGCAGCGTGTACGGGGTCAGCTCCGCCGAGCCCCAGCCGTGGCCGAGGACCTCGTGCCCGGACGGGGCGGGAACCGGGCGCCCGTCCTCGGTCAGGAGCGTGGCCGGGAAGCTGATCTCGCCCGTCGCGCTCCGTACGCCGGGGACCGCGGCGATCCTCTCCACCAGCTCCGCCGGCAGCATCGCCCGCTCGGGCAGGGTCTCCACGAGGTCCGGGCCCTCGGGGTCCACCGCCGTGACCGACTGCGCGGCGCCGACCACGACCGGCGCGGCGGCGTACCGCTGCGGCGCGATCCCGGCGAAGAGGCCCGACTGGAGGAGTACGCCGCAGGCGGTGACGAGGACGGCGCCGCCGAGCACCGCGAGGAACGACGCGACGAACCCGGCGCGGCGAGCCCGGATGGACTGCCAGGCGAAGGCGAGACCGGATGCCATGGCGGGCGCGTTCCTGCCGGGGGCCGGGTTCTCGCCGGGGGCCGAGGTCTTGCCGGGGGCCGGGTTCCTGCCGGGGGCCTGATTCTCGCCGGAGGTCCTCATCGGTCCCCCAGGTGCGTCATCCGCGCCGCGACCGACTCCGCGGTGGGCGCGTCGAGTTCGCCGACGAACCGGCCGTCCGCGAGGAAGAGCACCCGGTGCGCGTACGACGCGGCGACCGGGTCGTGGGTGACCATCACCACGGTCTGGCCGAGCGTGTCGACCAGGGCCCGCAGCAGCCGCAGCACCTGCGCCCCGGTGTTGGTGTCGAGCGCGCCCGTCGGCTCGTCGGCGAAGACGACGTCGGGGCGGGTCACCAGCGCGCGGGCGACGGCCACGCGCTGCTGCTGGCCACCGGAGAGTTCATTGGGCCGCCGGTCCAGCAGCCCGTCGAGGCCGACCGCGGTGACGATCTGGGCCAGCCAGTCGGGGTCGGCGTGGCGCCCCGCGAAGCGCAGCGGCAGGGTGATGTTGTCGGTGACGCCGAGCGCCGGTATCAGGTTGTACGCCTGGAACACGAAGCCGATCCGGTCGCGCCGCAGCTCCGTCAGAGCCGTCTCCTTCAGCGTGCTGAGGTCGGTGTCACCGAGCAGCACCCGTCCCGACGCGGGCCGCTCCAGCCCGGCCGCCAGGTGCAGGAAGGTGCTCTTGCCCGAGCCGGAGGGGCCCATGACGGCGGTGAACCGGCCGCGCGGGATCCCGGCGGACACCTCGCGCAGGGCGATGACGGCCCCCGCCTCGCCCGGCGCCCCGGGTCCGCCCGCGCCACCGGAACCGCCCGGACCGTACACCGCTGTCGCGGCCTCCAGCCGTACGGCGAAATCGGACGACGGCCCCGGAGTGCGCGGCCCTCCCGGCTCCTTGAGCCATCCCTTCGTCGCCATGCCCGACCTGCCCCTTCGTCCGCTCAACTCGACAGTGGAGAAGTCGACTTGGCGCCGGCCGTCGGGCCGCGCGTCGACGCGTCGACGGTAGGCCGCGGGCATTGACATGAACCATCCCGTACATGCCATGATCGAAGGTAGAGCCAACTCCACCATGCGTGCGCCAGGGAGCATCCCAGAAGTGACCGACCCCGCCCCGGGCCGACAGCGGTCCTGGCTTCAGACGCGGGCGCGGAACACGCTGCGCCAGGTGAAGTTCCTCGCCGTCGGCGCCTGTTCCGGCGTCGTCGCCCTGTTCGCCCTGATCGCGCTCCTGCTGACGGCCTCGCTGATCGTCACGCTGCCGCTGCTGCCCCGCACCATCCGGCTCATCCGCCGGCTCGCCGCGTACGAACGCCGCCGCACCGGCGCGTTCCTCGGGACGCCGATCCCCTCGCCCGGGCGGGAGCGGGCGGGGAAGGGCGACGACCTCGTCGACGCGCTGGCCGACCGCGCCACCCGGCGCGACATGAGCTGGCTGACCCTCCAGGCCACGTTCGGCCTGCTGACCGGGCTGGTGGCCGTCGGTTCGCCCGCGGGCGTCCTGCAGAACGTGGGGATCGCCGTGCTCTGGCCGGTCGTCCCCGGCGCCAGGACCACCCTGGACACGCCCGTCGAGTCGTGGGGCGACGCCCTTCTCGCGCTGGCCACCGCCGCCGGGTACGGGGCGCTCGGCGTGCTCCTCGTCCCCCCGCTGGCCCGCTGGTACGCGCGGAGCAGCGCGGCGCGGCTCGCGCCCCCGGCGGCCTCCCTCGTCGAGCGGCTCGCCGAGGTCACCGCGACCCGGGCCGCCGCGCTCGAAGCGCACGGCACCGAGCTGCGGCGCATCGAACGCAACCTCCACGACGGCACGCAGAACCGTCTCGTCGCCGTCGTCATGCACCTCGGGATGGTGGAGCGCGCCCTGCACCGCGACCCGGAATCTGCCGCTCCCATGGTGCTCACCGCCCAGAACGCGGCCACCGAGGCGCTCGCCGAACTGCGCGAGGTGGTCCGCTCCATCTATCCGCCCGTACTGGCCGACCGCGGGCTCTCCGGCGCGGTCGCCGCGCTGGCCTCGCACTGCGCGATCGACTGCACCCTCGACGCGGGGGAGCTGCCGCGCGCGCCCGCCGCGGTCGAGGCGGCCGCCTACTTCGTGGTGGCCGAGGCGCTCACCAACGCCGTCAAGCACAGCGGGGCGCGGCGGATCACCGTATCCCTGCGCGCCGAGGGCGACCTGCTCACCGTCGAGGTCACGGACGACGGCCGGGGCGGCGCCGACGAGGCGCTCGGCACCGGGCTCGTCGGGATCGAGCGCCGGGTGGCCGCGTTCGACGGGACGACCCGGCTCACCAGTCCGCGCGGCGGCCCCACCGTGCTGCGCGCCACCATCCCCCTAGGAGTGTGACCCCGTGCGGATCGTGATCGCGGAGGACGACGCCCTGCTGCGGGCGGGCCTCACCCATCTGCTGCGCGCCGAGGGCATCGAGGTCAGCTCCGCCGTCGACAACGGCACCGACCTGCTGGCCGCCGTCGCCGCCGACCGCCCCGACCTCGCGCTCGTGGACGTACGGATGCCGCCGACCTACCGCGACGAGGGGCTGCGCGCCGCCGTGGAGGCGCGGCGCCGGCAGCCGGGGCTCGCGGTGCTGGTCCTGTCGGCGCACGTGGAGGACAGTTACGCCACCGAGCTGCTGGCCGACGGCAGCGGCGGGGTGGGCTATCTGCTCAAGGAGCGGGTGGGGAAGGTAGGCGACTTCCTGGCGGCGCTGGAGCGGGTGGCCACCGGCGGTACGGCGATGGACCCGGAGGTCGTCGCCCAGCTGCTGGTACGGCGCCGGGCCGACGACCCGCTGCACAGCCTGACCCCGCGCGAGCGCGAGGTGCTGGGGCTGATGGCGGAGGGCCACTCGAACGCGACGATCGCCGGTCTGCTGACCGTCTCCGCAGGCGCGGTGCACAAGCACATCGGCAATATCTTCAACAAGCTGGGGCTGCCCACGACGGACGCCGGCCACCGGCGCGTGCTGGCCGTGCTCGCCTATCTGAAGGCGTAACGCACAGGGAGATGTGGTCCCGAGGATGGCCCGGGGGATGGTCCAAGGGCCGGGGGTGTAGTCACCACCACCCCGCATACCCCTGCGAGCGGGATTACGCGCGCCCGGGGGTCTCGGACAGGGTACTGATCAACCCGGTCACGCCGACCGGAACGACTCCGGTCACCTCGACCGGTGCGACCAAGTCTCCGAGGAGTCCCCGTGTCCGAGCACGCCCCCACCGCCGCCCCGGCCACCGTGTCCCCCGCCCCCGACCGCCGCGGTTTCCGCCGGAGGGCCACCGCGCTGGCCGCCCTCACGCTGATCGCCGGCCTGGGCATGCCCGCCGCCCACGCGGCGGCCGACACGGGCGGCGCGACCGGTACGGGCCGGAGCGCCGATGCGGGCCGGAGCACCCACCGGGACAGGGAAGTGATGCGGGAGCTGGTGGACGGGCTCGTGCGGGACGGGGCGCGCCCCGCCGCGCTGGCCGCCACACGGGAGCGGGACGGCCGTACGGCGACGTACACCGCCGGGGTCGGCGACCTCGCGACTGGGACCCCGGTCCCGGCGAACGGGCAGGTACGGATCGCCAGCAACACGAAGACGTTCACCTCGGTGGTGGTGCTGCAGCTGGTCGGCGAGGGGAAGATCGGCCTCGACGAGCCGGTCGAGACGTATCTGCCGGGACTGCTGCGCGGCGACGGGATCGACGGCAGCCGGATCACCGTGCGCCGGCTCCTCCAGCACACGAGCGGGCTGCCCGAGTACACCCAGGGCATCGCCGGGAACTTCGCCGAGTTCCAGCACCGCTACATGGAGCCGCGCGACCTGATCGACATCGCGCTGGAGGGGAAGGCGTCCTTCGAGCCCGGCGACGGCTGGGAGTACAGCAACACCAACTACATCGTCGCGGGACTGATCGTGCAGAAGGTCACCGGCCGGCCGCTCGGCGAGGAGATCACCAAGCGGGTCATCCAGAAGATCGGGCTGAAGCACACGTACTTCCCGGCGACCGGCGAGCAGAAGATCCGGGAGGAGCACCCGAAGGGCTACCACGCGGACCGGCCCGGCGGGCCGCTGCGCGACGTCTCGGTGTCCGACTCCAGCGCGGCGTGGGCGGCGGGGGCGCTGGTCTCCACCAACAGTGACGTGAACCGGTTCTTCACCGCGCTGCTCGACGGCAGGCTGCTGAAGCCGGCGCAGCTCAAGGCGATGCGTACCACCGTCCCGGCCACCGGGGACCCGTCGCCCGGCGCCCGCTACGGACTCGGCCTGATGAGCAAGCCGCTCTCCTGCGGCGGCGTCTACTGGGGGCACGGCGGGGACATCCCGGGGTACGAGACCCGCGGCGGCGTCACGGAGAAGGGCAGGGCCGTCAACATCGCCGTGACGGTGCTGCCCGGCGGGCCGGCCGAGCTGACGCAGATGGAGGAAGCCGTCGACAGCGCGCTCTGCCGCTGAGCAGCGGAAGCGGCGGCGGAGGGAGCAGCGGCGGGAGAAGGAGAAGCGGAGGCAGGGGGAGCGGCCTCGGGGGGATGAGCCGCTCCCCCCGGGGGGAACCGGCCCCTTGGGTCCGCGCCGCGTCAGGGGGGAGTGCGCGGCACGGACCCCGCAGAGGGGGGCCGGTTCGTCGCCCGCGGACTCTTGCCGGATCCGCAGGGCTCCTCTCCATCGTGCGGCCCGCTCCGACCCGCGCCACCCGGCAAAGGGCCCGGACTTCCGGGTCCTTGGTCCATAAAGGCAGCATCAAGGGAAAACCGGCCTCAGGGCATCGGCGTTCATACGGTTAGACTCTCGCGACCGCACGTGAGGAGACCGGGGAGGAAGCGGCCGATGGGGCAAGCGAAGAAGATCGTGCTGTACGGGCTCGCCGTCTTCGTGCTGTACACGATCATCACCTCCCCCGACCGGGCAGCGGACCTCGTCCAGGTAGGGTTCGAAGGCATTTCGAGCGCCGCGCAGGGCGTCGGTGACTTCATGTCGGCGCTGGTCAACTGAGACAGGCCGACCGCCCGGCCCGGCTCGGCCCGGCTCGGCCCGGCCATACGACAGGAGTGCCTCTTGATCCGCCACCTGGTTCTCTTCAAGCTCGACGAGGGCGTCTCGCGGGACGAACCGCGGGTGGCCGCCGGTGCCGCGGCCTTCATGAAGCTGGGCGGACAGGTCCCGGAGGTGGCGTTCTGGGAGTGCGCCTGGAACATCACCGACCGCCCGATCGCCTACGACTTCGCGATCAACTCGGCCGTCCCGGACCGTGATGCGCTCCAGCGCTACCTCGACCACCCGGATCACCAGGCCGCCGTCGCACAGTGGCGTGAATTCGCCACCTGGGTGATCGCCGACTACGAGTTCTGAGCCATTCGCTCCCCACGCCCCGCACCTCCCCGGCGCGGGGCATTTGGGTTTATTACCCCATCTCGGCGTCAACACGGTTTTTTCGGGTGCTTGCACACAGTGGACATGTCTTGTGATGCTATGACCGCTTTTGACGGATGAGTTGACGTAGTCGACCGCGAAGGGGTGGCGCAATCGTGCCGGCCAGTACTACGCCTCAAGTGCCACCCCAGACCGAAACCGAACGCCGGACCGAGCCCGCCCCGCGAACCGAACCCGAGCAGCAGCCCGCCCCACAGAGCCGGGGCGCGAACACCCGGGCCCTCACCCAGGTCCTCTTCGGCGAGCTGAAGGGGCTGGAGCCGGGCACCCGCGAGCACACCCGCGTGCGCGCGGCGCTCATCGAGGCGAACCTGCCGCTCGTGCGCTACGCCGCCGCCCGCTTCCGCAGCCGTAACGAGCCAATGGAGGACGTCGTCCAGGTCGGCACGATCGGGCTGATCAACGCCATCGACCGGTTCGACCCGGAACGCGGCGTCCAGTTCCCCACCTTCGCGATGCCGACCGTCGTCGGCGAGATCAAACGCTACTTTCGGGACAATGTGCGGACGGTGCACGTACCGCGCCGGCTGCATGAACTGTGGGTCCAGGTCACCGGCGCCACCGAGGACCTGACGACGGCTCACGGCCGCTCCCCCACCACCGCCGAGATCGCCGAGCGGCTGAAGATCTCCGAGGAGGAGGTCCTCGCCTGCATCGAGGCCGGACGCTCGTACCACGCGACCTCCCTGGAGGCCGCACAGGAGGGCGACGGGCTCCCCGGGCTGCTCGACCGGCTCGGCTACGAGGACCCCGCGCTGGCCGGGGTGGAGCACCGCGATCTGGTCCGGCATCTGCTGGTGCAACTGCCGGAACGGGAGCAGCGGATCCTGATGCTCCGGTACTACAACAACCTGACGCAGTCACAGATCAGCCAGGAGCTGGGCGTCTCCCAGATGCATGTGTCAAGACTGCTCGCGCGCAGCTTCGCCCGCTTGCGATCCGCAAATCGGATCGAGGCTTAACCCCCAGGGGTAGAACCCCGCATCTTCCCGCCCCTGATCAAAACACCGCATATCCCACCCTTGTTGGACATACTCCACAGCGAGATGTCGACATGTCACTACAGCGTGTTGCCGACATGTGACATTCTGCTGGAACCGCGTTTGCCGCGGCCTCGGCACCGGTATTCAGGTGGAGGCTGCGTTCCTCCGACGGGAGCGGCCGACGCGACCGTCCGCGACCTCAAGGGGGTGGCATGTCCGTAGAACAGGGCAGCTCGAAGGTGCTCACGCTCACGAAGAGCGCTCCCGTGCCCGATGCTCTCGACCACGTGGACCAGGACCAGGCGGTCCAGCCACGGGCGTCCCAGCCGGAAGCCATCGACACCCGTACTCTGTCCCGCTCCCTGTTCCTGCGGCTCGCCGTGCTCGACCAGGAGAGCCCGGAGCGCGCCTACGTACGCGACACCCTCATCGAGCTGAACCTGCCGCTGGTGCGGTACGCGGCGGCCCGGTTCCGCAGCCGCAACGAGCCGATGGAGGACATCGTCCAGGTCGGCACGATCGGGCTGATCAAGGCGATCGACCGGTTCGACTGCGAACGGGGCGTGGAGTTCCCGACGTTCGCGATGCCGACCGTCGTCGGTGAGATCAAACGCTTCTTCCGGGACACGTCCTGGTCGGTACGGGTGCCGCGCCGGCTCCAGGAGCTGCGGCTCGCGCTGACCAAGGCCAGCGACGAGCTGGCGCAGAAGCTGGACCGCTCGCCGACCGTGCCCGAACTCGCCGCCGTACTGGGCGTGTCCGAGGAGGACGTGGTCGACGGCCTCGCGGTCGGCAACGCGTACACGGCGTCCTCGCTGGATTCGCCCTCGCCGGAGGACGACGGCGGGGAGGGCTCGCTCGCGGACCGGCTCGGTTACGAGGACATGGCGCTGGAGGGCGTCGAGTACCGCGAGTCGCTCAAGCCGCTGCTCGCCAAACTCCCGCCCCGCGAGCGGCAGATCATCATGCTGCGGTTCTTCGCGAACATGACCCAGTCGCAGATCGGCGAGGAGGTCGGCATCTCGCAGATGCATGTCTCGCGGCTGCTGACCCGCACGCTCGCGCAGCTGCGGGAAGGCCTGATCTCGGACTGAGGCACGCGGACCCCGCCCACCGCCCGGCCGGCCCACGGAGAGTCGAAGACTTCCGGGGACGCCGACGGATGACGACGCGGGCGGGGTACCGATTCGACGAGCCCACCGGCCACCGGGCCGGTGTCAGGCGAGGGCCAGCCAGGCCACGACGGCCAGGACCGCGACGGCCGCGATCACACCGATGATCACTCCGGCCTTCGGCCCGCTCTGCTGCTGAGGCGCCTGTCGGCGCTGCGGTTCCCCGTCGTCGACGAACGCGCGGAACATCTGGGTGCTGCCCGCCGGGTCAGGAGTGCCCTCGGGTCCCTGCGGGGCTTGGGAGTTGTGTGCCATACGGCAGGACCCTAGCGAACACCGGGACCTCACCCAACCCCGGGCCCACGGCCGATGGCCGGTCGGGACCGCTCCGTACCCCGTGACCCTCCCGGTACCCCCTTGAGCCTCCCCGCGGCCTCCCCATGACCTTCCCCGTGCGAAGTCTTTTGGGTTCCTTTACTCCGATGAGCCCGATTTAGTTTGCCTTCAGCAACCAACTGATCCTATGGTCTTATGGTTGCCCTAAGCAACAAGATGTCGGGAGGCGCCATGGCGGCCGCACGGAGTCAGTACGCGGAACTTTCCCGGCAGCTCAGTGCTGTCGGGGCCGTCAAACGCAGCCTCGCGCGGGTCCTGCCCGCCGACTGCCCGGGCGGCTCCGCGGCCGTACTGACCCTGCTGGAACGCCACGGCGAGATGCGCATGAGCAGACTCGCCGAGCTGCTCGCCGTCGACATGTCGGTGACCAGCAGACATGTCGCGCACGCCGCGGAACGTGGCTGGATCGAGCGGTTGCCCGATCCGGCCGACAAGCGCTCGCGCATCCTGCGGCTCACGCCCGCGGGGCGGGAGCTGCTGGGCGAGCTGGACCGGCGGGTGACCGAGATGTTCGCCAGAACGCTCGACGACTGGACCGACGACGAGGTCGGACAGCTCAACGCGCTGCTCGCACGGCTGCGCGGCAGCTTCGGCGACTGCCGCGACCGGCACGAAGGCCGGTACGAAGTCCGGCACGAAAGCCGGCAGGAAAGCCGGTCCGAGAACGGCCGGCCGTACGACACAGAAGATCCATACGCCCGTACACCCACGCGGCAAGAGACGTAAGACAAGGAAGCACATGGCTACGACCACACCAACGGGTGTGCGGGGCGGCCACGCCAAGCGCGGCGGCGACCCCGCCGCCGCGAACGGCGCGCCGATGACCCACCGCCAGATCATGGAGGCGCTCTCCGGGCTGCTGCTGGGGATGTTCGTCGCGATCCTCTCCTCGACGATCGTCTCCAACGCCCTCCCGGAGATCATCTCCGACCTCGGGGGCGGCCAGAGCGCCTACACCTGGGTGGTGACCGCGGCGCTGCTGTCGATGACCGCGTCCACCCCCATCTGGGGCAAGCTCGCCGACATCTTCAGCAAGAAGCTGCTGGTCCAGATAGCCCTGGTCATCTTCGTCCTGGGCTCGGCCGTGGCGGGCCTCTCGCAGAACGCCGGCATGCTGATCGCCTGCCGGGTGGTCCAGGGCATCGGCGTCGGCGGGCTCTCCGCGCTCGCCCAGATCGTCATGGCCGCCATGATCGCCCCGCGTGAGCGCGGCCGGTACAGCGGCTACCTCGGCGCGACCTTCGCCGTCGCGACCGTCGGCGGCCCGCTCCTCGGCGGTGTCATCACCGACACCTCGTGGCTGGGCTGGCGCTGGTGCTTCTACGTCGGCGTCCCGTTCGCCGTCCTCGCGCTGATCGTCCTCCAGAAGACCCTGAAGCTCCCCGTCGTGAAGCGCGAGGTCAAGGTCGACTGGAGCGGCGCCTTCTTCATCAGCGCGGCCGTCTCGCTGCTGCTCCTCTGGGTGACCTTCGCGGGCGACAAGTACGACTGGGTCTCGTGGCAGACGTACGCCATGGTCGGCGGCTCGGTCCTGCTCGGCGCGATCTTCATCCTCATCGAGTCCAAGGCCACGGAACCGATCATCCCGCTGCGGCTGTTCCGTAACCGCACCATCACCCTCGCCTCGCTGGCCTCGCTCTTCGTCGGGGTCGCGATGTTCGCGGGCACCATCTTCTTCAGCCAGTACTTCCAGCTCGCCCGGGGCAAGTCGCCGACGATGTCCGGCGTCATGACCATCCCGATGATCGGCGGGCTGTTCCTCTCCTCCACCATCTCGGGCCAGATCATCACCAAGACGGGCCGCTGGAAGATCTGGCTGGTCAGCGGCGGCGCCCTCACCACGGCGGGGCTGGCGCTGCTCGGCACCATCCGGTACGACACCCCGTACTGGCACGTGGCCGCGTACATGGCGGTCATGGGGCTCGGCGTCGGCATGATGATGCAGAACCTGGTCCTCGCCACGCAGAACCAGGTCGCCCCGCAGGACCTCGGCTCCGCCAGCTCCGCCGTCACCTTCTTCCGCTCGCTGGGCGGCGCGGTCGGCGTCTCGGCGCTGGGCGCGGTGCTCGGCAACCGGATCACGCACTACGTGAAGGAGGGCCTGGCTGACCTCGGCCCGCAGGGCGCGGCGCTGGGCCACGCCGGTACGGGCGGCGGCTCCATCCCGGACATCGCCGCGCTGCCCGCGCCGCTGCGGCCGGTCATCGAGGCGGCGTACGGCCACGGCGTCGCCAACGTCTTCCTGTACGCGGCTCCCGCGGCGCTGGTCGCGTTCATCCTGACGCTGTTCATCAAGGAGGTCGCCCTGAAGTCCCGGACCACGGCCGGCGGCGACGACAACCCGTCAACCGGCGCGAGCCCGGCGAGTGCCGCGAGCGCCGCGGTAGCGGCGGAGACGGCGCCCCTGCCCGCGGCGGCGCCCGCCGCCGCCCTGGCCTCCGCGGCCCCGGCGGCCTCCCTGGGCACCACCCCCGTGGCGGCCCCGGCGGCAGCCACAACAGCCCTGGTCACGGCCTCCGCCGGGGGCCCCGGCGGAGCCGACAACGCCGTGCGGGGTCTGGTGCTCGGCTCCGAGGGCGCCCCGGTGCCCCGGGCCGCCGTCACTCTGATCTCCCTGGCCGGGCGCCAGCTGGCCCGCTCCGTCGCGCAGGCCGACGGCGGCTACTCCCTGGACGCCCCGGGCCCCGGCTCGTACGTCCTGATCGCCTCCGCCGACGGCTTCCAGCCGCAGGCGTCCACGGTGGTCGTCGGGGACGAGCCGCTCGCGTACGACATCCTCCTGTCCGGTACGAGCGGCCTCACCGGGGCCGTGCGCGCGGCGGACGGCGGCGCGGCCGTCGAGGGCGCGATGGTCATCGTCACCGATGTGCGCGGCGACGTACTGGCGACGGGGCGGTCCACCGAGCACGGCGAGTTCGCGTTCGGCGAGCTGATCCCCGGCGCGGTGACGGTCGCGGTGAACGCGGCGGGCTTCCGTCCGCAGGCGCTGCCGGTGGAGATCGGCGGCCAGGGCGTCACCCGCGTCGAGGTCGCGCTCCGGGCCGGCGCCCTGCTCCAGGGCACGATCCGGGCGGGCGCCGACCGCCGCCCCGCGCAGGACGCGCGGGTGACGCTGGTCGACGCGGCCGGGAACGTGGTCGCCACGGCGACGACCGGGGACGACGGGGCGTACGCCTTCGCCGACCTGGACTCGGGCGAGTACACGGTGATCGCGACCGGATACCCGCCGGTGGCCGGCGCGCTGACGGTCACGGGACGCGGCATCGACGGCCACGACATCGAACTGGCCCACCCCGGCGCGTAGTTGCTCCTCCCGTGTGGGGGACCTCGGGGGGTGTGGGGCCGTACTCTGCCCCACACCCCCCGCATCGGGGCCCTGTTGGCGGGCGGCATCGGGATCGGCACGGGATCCCGTACGGGATCGGCAGGATCGAGGAGAGAACAGGGATGGGACTTCGCGGACAGGTACGGACGCGCGACGGCTGGGCGGTCCAGCACGCGATCGTGACCATGACCGACATGACCGGCACGCAGGTGCTGCGCACCGGGGCGGACGAGGAGGGGACCGTACAGGACAGCTCGCCGCTCGTGCCGGGCCCGTACACCGTGGTCGTCACGGCCGTCGGCTACGCGCCGGTCGCCTCCACCGCGCTGGTCACCAGGACCGGCCGGGCCGACCTCGGCACGGTGACGCTGGTCAGGCAGGGCGGCGTGGAGCTGCCGCCGCCGGGGGTGTGGAGCATCGACCCGTCGCACTCGTCGGTGGGCGCGGTGGCGCAGCACCTCGGGATCTCCAGCGTGCGCGGGCGGTTCACCGAGTTCGGCGGCCGGATCGAGATCCTCGACACCGGCGGCGGGCCCGAGGAGGCGCGCGTCGAGGCGGTCATCAACGCGGCCACCATCGACACGGGCAACGGGCTGCGCGACAAGCACCTCAGGTCGCCGGACTTCCTGGACGTGGCGCGCTTCCCGGAGATCACGTACAGCGGTACGGGGCTGTCCCCGGCGGGCCCCGACCGCTGGAAGGTGCACGGCCGGCTGTCGCTGCACGGCGTCGTACGCGACCTGGACCTGGACCTGAGCTACCTGGGCACGGGCCCGGACCCGTGGGGCGGCGTACGGGCCGCGTTCCACGCGACGACGGAGCTGCGGCGCTCGGACTTCGCCATGAACTACAACCAGGTGGTGCAGGCGGGGATCGCGGCGATCGGGACCACGCTGCGGGTGGAGCTGGAGATCCAGGCGGTGCAGGGGGAGAACCTGCCGGAGGCGTAGGGGCGTACCGGCGCGGGGGCACAGGACGTCATAGGCTGCGCGCCATGGCACCGAACATCGCAACGAACACGACCGTGGATCTCGCCGGACTGCTGGAGTTCGTACGGCCCCGGCACCGCGCGATCCTGCTGACCACCCGCGCCGACGGCCGCCCCCAGGGCTCCCCGCTCTCCTGCGGGGTGGACGACTCGGGCCGGATCGTCGTCTCCACGTACCCCGAGCGCGCGAAGACCCGCAACGCCAAGCGTGACGAGCGGGTGAGCGTGATCGTGCTGTCGGACGACTGGAACGGCCCGTGGGTGCAGGTCGACGGGACGGCCGAGGTCATCGACTCCCCCGAGTCGGTCGAGCCGCTGGTGGAGTACTACCGGAACATCGCGGGCGAGCACCCGGACTGGGACGAGTACCGGGCGGCGATGGTGAAGCAGGGCAAGTCGATCATCCGCGTCACGCCGGAGCGCTGGGGCCCGCTCGCGACGGGCGGCTTCCCGGCGCACCTGGCCCCGTAGCGCCGGGTGTCGGAGGCAGGGCCGGACACGTGGTAGAACCGGGCGGCGCTCAGGTCCGCCGCCCGGCGGGGGGCCGCTGCTGCCGGTGGAGTCGCGCGAGGGCGGCGAGTTGGGTCCGTTCCCGCTCGGTCGCCGGGCGGAGCGCGATCAGCGCGGCCTGCCAGGTATGCCCGGAGGGGCGGACGAGACAGGCCAGCGGTCCGGCGAACAGACGCGGGAGTACGCCGAAGCCATCACCGCGGGTGCCGTGCGGCGCGGCGCGATCACGGAGCAGCAGGCGAAGGAGCGCCTTACGCTCCTGTCCCGACGCCAGGCGCTGATCGCGCGGACACCGCCCCCGCAGTTATACGTCCTGCTCGACGAGAGCTGTATCAGGCAACGTGTGGGCGGGCCCGAGTCCTGGCGGAGCAACTGGGGCATCTCCTGGAAGTCGCTGACATGCCCAACACCGTGGTGCAGGTAGCCCCGTTCGAACTGGGCGAACACCGCTCCTTCCCGCTGCCGATGAGAGCGAGGACGTGAACGAGTCGAGAGGTGATGGCGCCGGCCCGGCACTCGGCACGAGTCAGTACGGTGATGCCCAGCTTGACCCCGCCGAGTTCGGTCTCCAGATCCGCGAGGATCTGGCGCATCTCATCGAGGGAAGAGGTGTCGGCCACGACGAGGACATCGAGGTCGCTCCAGCCGTGCTGGTACTTGCCCCGTGCGCCGCTGCCGGTGACGGCCAGCAGATCGATCAACGGGCGCAGGCCGGTGGTGCGGTCGAGGAATTCGGCCAGGTAGGACTCCAGGTTGACGGGCAGTCCGAGCGCGTTGACCGGCATGGTTGAGGGCTGGTGCTCCGGCCAGCGTCGATCGAGCGCGATGCGGTCCAACCGCCGCTCCAGCTCCAGGCGCGGCCCGTCGTTGCCGATGACCTCGTGGGCGAGGGAGACGATCTTGTCCGCACCTCGTGCGCTCTTGACGAGGTCGCGGTCGATGACGTCCTGGGCGCCGGCGGTGCTCCGCCGGGTGCGGGTGGCCTCGGAGGCGTCCAGGTAGGCGATGGTGAGCTGGGATCCGAGCATCCGGGCGAGTTCGACGGTCGAGTCGAAGTCGTGCAGCGACTCGATGCTGACGGAGTCGAGGAAGTGGTGGGCCTGGCAGAAGCGGTCCAGCGAGTCCACGATCAACTCGGCCTGCACGACCGGTCCCAGTCGGTACGGGTCGCGAATCCCGGCCCGGCCGGCGGCGTTCTCGATGAGGTACCCGATCTTGAGGCGGGCGTGACCGTGCTGGGTGCGCAGGTACTCGCCGGCCGTGCTCTTGCCGCTTTCCGACATGCCGCCCAGCGCTGTGACGTGCACTTCGGCCAAGGCCCGGCCGGGCACCTCCGGGTGCAGCGGCTCCAGAAGCCGACGCACCTCGTCCTGGACGGCGACGGTCGGCCGATCGCCGATGCGGATCGCCACCGGGAAGCGTCCCTCGTCGACGAGGCGGTTGATCTGCTCATGGAGATGACGTTGGTAGGCCGCGTAGATGTCGGTGACGGTCATCTCGTGGGCCAAGCTCCGCCGGGTACCTTCCTCCGGATCGTCGCAGTGCAGTAGGACGAGGGCGTGCTCGTCCTCCTCGGCGGCCCGCAGGTCGGTCTCGTACGGGGCCAGCAGGAGCCGGGCCTGGTCAGTGGCCTGCGCGGCGTCCAGGTCCTCTCGTACGGCGACCGTGGCTGCGACTGACGCCTCCAGCATCGGGATGCCCCGGTCCAGCAGCCGTACCGGCGAGGAGAAGGGGTGCCGAGAGCGTTCCAGGTAGGAGGTGGCGAGGACATCGGCGACCTCCTCGACCGGGCCGGTCTCGAACCACCAGCGGGCCAAGCCGCCGGCCTTGATGGCGTTCCAACGGGGGTCGTAGCGGTCGAGCGGGCCTGCGGAGTTCACGGCCGGGCCCATGCGCCGGGCGAGGATTCCGATCTGCTTGGTCTTCCCGGTGTTGTCGGGGCCGCTGAACGCGACCGAAATGGGGAGGGGGTACGTGTCGCTGTTGTACGGGTTGGACATCGGCTTCCCTTCACGGGTGATGCGGAAAAGGGGATACGTCGGTGAGGCACCGTGGATGGCCTGCGGCAAACGAGGTGGGCTCCGGCCCCGGCCGGGGAGGACAGACTGAGGGCGGAGGGTCTATACGGGTCCGTCGGCGGGCGGGACGTCCTCGACGCTGAGCGTCGGCTGCGCCGACGGGACCGGCGCGGAGGGGTGCTCGGTGTGGGCCAGAAGGCTGGCCGTGACGAGCCCGGAGGCCGTGCCGAGGGCCCAGATCCAGCTCAGGACCGTCTCCAGCGGGTCGGATAACGGGGAACGGATCACCGCGTCGCCTCGCGTGCGACAGGGTGCCGAGCGGCACCGGGCCGTCGTGTGGGCGGGACCGCGCGGGTCCGTGCGCTGTCCGTGGGCATCTCCACCATCGGGTCCTTTCACGTGTCCGGGCAGGCGCCAATAGGCCCTGAACAGGGCCTATTCGAGCCATTCGGAGATCTGCGGGGTGATGTTCAGTGAACGACGGGCCGCGCTCCCGGGACAGGGCCCAGGATGTAGTCCTGCGTAATCCCGCGTAATCCAGGTGGGGAGGGTGACGGGGTGCCGAGGAACCCGGCCGTCGCGGAATTGATCAAGCGGGCCTGCCAAGAACGCGGCTGGGGCCCCTCGGAGTTGGCGCGTGCTCTCGGCCTGGCCGAATGCGGTGACCCGCGCCGCCTGCAGCGACAGCACGCCCGGCGGTGGATAGAAGGCGAACGAACCCCAGGCCACTGGTGGCCCTACATCGCACAGGTGCTGGCGCTCGACCCCGAGGCGATCAACCTCCCGGAGCCCACGCCTGCGGCACCCCACACAGATACCGTTGCATCAGTCCTGCACCTGGGAAGGAGCGACGTGGAACGCCGGGAATTCATTCTCGCCTCCAGCGGATACGCCCTGTCCGCACTCGGCCTGCCCGATATGGACAGCATCACCCGCCGGACCAAGACCGCCCCTCCCGGAGCGGTCCGCGTCGGCCAGGGCGAGGTGGCCGCCGTACGGCACATGGTCAAGGCACTCGGCGACTCTGCCTCCGAACTCGGTGGCGGGCACGCCCGCCACCTGGCGGTCCGCTACCTCACCCAGGACGTCGCTCCGTGGCTGGAGGGGCACTTCACCGAAGCCACCGGCCGCGACTTGTTCGCCGCGACCTCCCAGCTCGTTCATCTCGCCGGCTGGATGGCTCAGGACGAGGGCGACACCCCCGAACTGCGGGGACTCGCCCAGCGCTATTACGCCCACTCCTTCCGCCTGGCCGCCGAGGCCGGCGATCCGGAACTGTCGGCAACGGCTCTCCGGGGCCTCGCTGTCCAGTGCGGCGATCTCGGCTACCGGGCCGAAGCCGTTCAGCTCGGCGAAGCCTGCGTGGAGTACGGCCGCCACCTCGACAATCCGCGTGCGGTCGCCTATTACGAGGCCACCCTCGCCAACGCCGCCGCCCAGGACGACGATCGCCGCATGGCAACCAAGCACCTCGCCTTGTCCGAGACCGCCATCGGCAGACCGACCGCCGCAGCCGGCGACTCCTGGGCCGCCCACTACTCCCCTGGCCGCTGGGCCCATGAATCCGGCATGATCCTCTCCCGCCTCGGCGACCTCGACGCCGCCGATGAACACCTCCACCTGGCCCTCGACATCCACGGCCTCGACCGCCGCCGCACCCGCGCCATTGTCCTCGCCGACCTCGGCGGCGTCCGCCTCCGCCAAGGCGACGTCGACGGCGCCATGGCCACCTGGAGCGACTTCCTGGACTGCGCCGACGGCATACGCTCGGTGAAGGTCCACGCCGCACTCCAGGACATGCGCGTCCGCCTGCGCAGGTACAGCGGCGTTCCGGAGGCCCAGGTGCTCCGCGAGCAAGCGGCTCGCTTCTCCGACTGACCCGGAACCCCAGGGCCCCAGGGCCCCAGGGCTTGAGCTTCGGGTTTCGGGGCGGGGGTCCGTGCGGTGACGAGCTGGGGGATGGGGGTGGTGGGGTACCCCGGGGCTTGAGCTTCGGGGGTCGAGCTCTGCTTGTAAGGATCGGTAGGTTCTTGTTTCCCACCCACCCTCCCTGTCGCGGAGGTTGACGTTTCGCGATCGGGTTGCCACGCAGGGTGATGAGCGTCTAGCGTGCCCCTGAACGGAAAACGGCCTCCGCCCGGTGTTGTCGCACCTGACGGAGACCTCACCAGCTAGATCATCAAGGCGTTGATCTTTGTGGCTGCTTCGCAGTTTAGTGTTGCGCCGCCGCGCGTGCACACCGCTTCCCATCCGATGGCCAGTGCCGGGTACGGCAAGCGTTCGGCTGCCGGTCAACCGGCCCTCTCCGCAGACGACTTCGCACTCCTGCCGGGGCGTGAGGCGGCCATCGCCGGGTTCATCGACCGGCTGCCCGACGGGGCCGATATCTCGGTGAAAGCCCTGGCCAAGGTGATGGATTACGGGCAGTGCGCCTTACGGACCGCCCTGAACTTCCTTGAGCGGGCCGGGCATTTGCTTCGGCGGCGGGAGTTGGTGGTCGGGCCGGGCGGTGGGCGGTGGGTCACCCGTACGTGGTTCTCGCGGACCGCCCGCAGTGATGACGCCTGGGGTGCGCCTGCCGATGCGGACGAGCCGGGTACGGGGGCGGCGAGCGTCGCGGCACCGGACCAGGCTCCCGTCGCGGCGCCCGGCACACGGGTGGGGCGGTCACGCGGGTATCTCCTGCTCGCCTCGGTCGGGCGGCGGTGCCCCGCGCTGTCGCTGTCCGCCGCCGACTGCACGGCGCTCGAACCGCTGGCCGCCGAGTGGTTCGTACGCGGGTCCCTTGAGGAAGACGTACTGCGCGCCCTCACCGACGGACTGCCCACACCCGTACACCACCCCGCCGGGCTCGTACGCTCCCGGCTCACCGCCAAACTGCCGCCCGAACCTGCGGAAATGCCGGTGGTGTCGCATCGAATGGCACCGGCCGTGGTGGAGTGCGGCACCTGCCGGGCACCGGGCCGGCCGGAGGCACTGGTCGACGGGGAATGCGGAGCCTGCCGCGGTGCGCCCGCGCCCGTACGCCACCCCGCCTCACTGCCACCGGACCAGGTCCGAGCCCGCGCCGCCGAAGTACGGAAAGCCGCCACCCGCACGTAAGGGCTGCGCCGGGCGAGGGCCCCGCACAGCGATGGCGAGGGCAGCGCGCCAACTGATGGACGGACTGACGGGCCCGGAGTCAGCCCCGGTCGGGACGCGGCGGGTCCGCGTCCCGGTCACGGGCGCGGTCCCGCATCGCCTCGATGCCCGCGATGAGGAGTTCCAGCGCGAAGACGAAGTCCCGCTGGCGCATCTCCTCGACCGTGTCGCCGCCGCGCGCCGCCATGATCTCGCCCGCGTTCTCGAACGCCCCCTCGTACCCGGGCTGCCTCTCGACGGCTCCCATCGCCTGCCGGAAGTACGCGTCCTGGGTCAGCCCGGCGTCCGCGCAGCGCTGTACGAAGTGGCCCTCGATCGTGCCGAATCCGTACACGAACTGGAAGACCGCGGACAGCCCGCCCATCTGATCCTGGCGCGCCAGTCCCGTACGGCCCAGGACGCCCTGGACGGCCGCGGAGAACTCCATCGAACGCGGGCCGATGTTCAGAAACCTGCCGACGAGCGGCGAGACCCAGTGGTGCCCGACCAGCACCGCCCGGTAACTGGCGGCGAGTTCGCGGAGCTGGTCGCGCCAGTCGGCGTCCTCGTCGGCCAGGTCGGGGACGCGGACCTCGCCGAAGACCGAGTCGAGGGCGAGTTCGAGGAGGTCGTCCTTGGTGTCCACGTACCAGTAGAGGGACATCGCGGTCACCCCCAGCTCGGCGGCGAGCCGGCGCATGGAGAACTTCGCCGGGCCCTCCGCGTCGAGCAGCGCCACGGTGACGGCGGTGATGCGGTCGCGGTCGAGCCCGCCCGGATGGTCGGTACCGCTGTCCGCGCGGTCGTGCCTGCGGCCGCGGCCCGCCGGTTTCCCTTCGAGCCATACGCTGGTACGGACGGGGCGCTTGGCGCTGCCGGCTTCGGACACCATGGGGAACCTCCTGGACATCTCATGCTATGCCGCACCCGCACCGGCGTCTGACGGCGCGTCCGCCCTTTCGCCGGCACGCCCCGCACGCCCCGCACGCTCCGCCCTGCGCAGCAGCAGCGCCGCCAGCACCCCGCCCGTGAGCACGGCCACGGCGCCGACGAGCTGGCTCGTCTCCAGCCCCGCGGCGAACGCCTCCGAGATCCGCAGCCGTTCCGCCGCCCCGTCCGCCGCCGCGAGCGCCGCGGGCAGCGAGGCGGCGCCCACGGCCGCCGGAACAAGGGCGGCGAAGCGGGCGTTGAGGACCGCGCCCAGGACCGCGACGCCGAGGCCGTTGCCGAACTCGGCCAGCGTGCCGTTGATCCCCGCGCCGACCCCGGCCTTCTCCGGCGGGATCGCGCTCATGATGGCGTTGGCCATGGCCGGCATGGAGAGCGCCACGCCCGCACCCATCACGACCAGGCCGAGCAGCATCCCGCCGTAGCCGTGGGCGCCGAGCAGCGCGATCGAGGCGAGCCCGGCGGCCACCAGGGACATGCCGATGGCGATGAGCCCCGGGGTGCCGGTCCTCGGCAGCAGCCGGGCCGCGACGCCGAGCAGGTTGAGGACGACGACGGTGAGCGCGAGCGGCGCCGTGCGCAGCCCGGCGTCGAGCGGCCCGTACCCCAGGACGAACTGGAGGTGCTGGGTGAGCAGGAAGAGCGAGCCGGTCATGCCGAAGGCGACCAGGACGGCGCCGCCGACCGCCCCGGTGAAGCGCTGGTCACGGAAGAAGCGCATGTCCAGCATCGGGTACGGGATCCGCAGCTCCCACCGGACGAAGCCGCCGAGGACGACGACCCCGACGGCGGCGGCGAGCAGCACCCGGCCCGAGGTCCAGCCGTGGTCGGGTCCCGAGATGATCGCGTACACGACGGCGGTCATCCCGACGGTGGAGAGCAGCGCGCCGAGCAGGTCGGGACGGTCGCCCTCCTTGGTCCTCGACTCGGGTACGAGGGCGGCGACGGCGATCAGTCCGAGCACGGCGACGGGGATGTTGATCAGGAAGATCGCGCCCCACCAGAAGTGTTCGAGCATGACCCCGCCGAGCAGCGGACCGGCCGCGAAACCGAGGGAGCTGACGGTCGACCAGATGCCGATCGCCTTGACGCGCTCGGTGTCGTCGAAGATCTGGACGACGACGGCGAGCGTGGTGGTGATCAGCAGCGCGCCGCCGACGCCCATGCCCGCGCGGGCGGCGATCAACTGCGCGCCGCTCCCCGAGAGTCCGGCCGCCAGGGAGCCGAACCCGAACAGCGCGAGCCCGGTGATCAGGAGCTTCTTGCGGCCGTAGCGGTCGGCGGCGTTGCCGGCGGTGAGCAGCAGCCCCGACTGGACGAGGGAGTAGGCGTTGACCATCCACTGGATGTCGGCGGTGGAGGCGCCCAGCTCGCGGGTGAGGGAGGGGATCGCGACGCTGAGGATGGTGTTGTCCAGCAGCACGGTGATCTGGGCGAGACAGATGACACCGAGGATGAGCCAGCGCTGGGGGTGGCGGGCGGGGGTGACCGGGTTCTCGGCGGACGCTGTCGGCATGGGGGACTCCTTGACATCCTTGTACGGTGTATGAGACTCGCGTCGCTATACACCGTACAAGGATTTCCCCTTACACCGTATAGGCAAAATGGGTGATCGCGGCCGGTGGCTCGCGGCCTGGTGCTCGCGGTCAGGAAGCCTTCCGCGTCAGGTCGTAGAGCGTCGTGCCGTCCACGGTGACCTTCTTGAAGGTGGCCTCCACCCAGGTGGTGATGGAGGAGCTGCCGTTGCCGCCGGGGCCGCCGCCGCTGCCCGGGAGGAAGTAGTGGATCTTCCCGTCGGCCACGTACTTCTTGAACTGGGCGAGGGTCGGGGACGGGTCGCTGCCGTTGAAGCCGCCGATGGCCATGACGGGCTTCTCGGTGGCGAGCTGGTAGCCGGCGGCGTTCTGGGAGCCGATGGCCGCGGCGACCCAGGTGTAGTCGGAGGCGTTCTTCCTGAGGGCCGCCTCGACTTCGGTGCTGACGTTCGGGCCGTTGAGGAGGCCGCCCATGCCGTCGCCTCCCATGCCGCCGCGCTCGCCCATGGCGCCGCCGCCGGGCAGGCCGCCGGGCATCCCGCCGGCCGGCTGCTGACCGTTCTGGCCCGTCTGGCCGTTCGGGCCCGTCTGACCGTTCCGCGTGGGGGGCTGCCCCATGCCCTGCCCCTGCCGGCCGGGCATCCCCATTCCGCCGCCGTCGCCCCCGCCAGGGCCACCACCGGGGCCGCCGCGCCCCCCGCCCCCGCCGAAGCCGCCCATCGAGGCCGGGCCCGCCGTGACGATCGAGCCGGTGTGCGCGCTGTTGACCGTGGTCAGGGTGTACGCGAAGGGGCCCGCCAGCGCGGCCACGGCGGCGAGAGCCGCCGCGGCGAGAGCCGGTCGCCGTCCCAGCCGGCCCGCGCACAGCAGTCCGGCCGCGGCCACCAGGCCGCCGATCAGCACCGCCCAGCGCAGCCACGGCACGTACTCCGCGGTCCGGCCGAGCAGGACGAACGCCCAGACCGCGGTCGCCGCGGCCGTCACCGCGAGCGTCGCCGACGCCAGGAGACGCGCCCGCTCCTCCCACAGCACCGCGACGCCCATGCCGATGACGGCGGCGATGTACGGGGCCAGGGCGACCGTGTAGTACTGGTGGAAGATGCCGGCCATGAAGCTGAAGACGACCGTCGTCATCAGCAGCGCGCCGCCCCACACGAGGAACGCCGAGCGCGCCGTGTCCGTACGCGGGCTCCTGCGGGTGATGACGAGTCCCGCGACGAGCAGGATCAGCGCGGCGGGCAGCAGCCAGGAGATCTGGCCGCCGACCTCGGAGTTGAACATCCGGCCGATGCCGGTCTCGCCCCACATGCCACCGCCACCGCCGCCAGGGCCACCGGCGCCGCCGCCCCCGACGCTGCCGGTCTCGTTGCCGTTGATGCGGCCGAGACCGTTGTAGCCGAAGGTCAGTTCAAGGAAGGAGTTGTTCTGCGAGCCGCCGATGTACGGGCGGGAGGACGCGGGCCACAGCTCCACGATCGCGACCCACCAGCCGCCCGCGGCCACCATCGCGCCCGCCGCCAGGGCGAGCCGGCCGAACCTGCGCCGTACGGACACGGGCGCGCAGACCGCGTACACCAGCGCCAGCGGCGGCAGGATCAGGAACGCCTGGAGCGTCTTCGTCAGGAAGGCGAGGCCGATCGCGACCCCCGCCCACACCAGCCACTTCGTCCGGCCCGCCTCCAGCGCGCGCAGCACGCAGTAGATGGTGACGGTCATCAGCAGCGCGAGCAGCGCGTCCGGGTTGTTGAAGCGGAACATCAGCGCGGCGACCGGCGTCAGCGCCAGGACGACGCCCGCGGCGAGCCCGGCGACCGGGCTGAAACGGCGGCGTACGGCGGCGTACAGCACCGCGATCGTCCCGACCCCCATCAGCACCTCGGGCACCAGGATCTGCCACGAGCCGAGCCCGAAGAGCCGTACGGACAGGGCCATCGGCCACAGCGCGGCCGGCGGCTTGTCGACGGTGATCGAGTTCGCGGCGTCGGAGGAGCCGAAGAAGAACGCCTTCCAGCTCTCGCTGCCCGCCTGGACCGCCGCGGAGTAGAAGGAGTTGGCGTACCCCGAGGCGCTCAGGTTCCAGAGCTGGAGGAGCGCGGTGGCCAGCAGGAGGGCGAGCAGGGCCGGGCGCACCCAGGCCGGGTCCTCCGGCCTGCCCCGCCAGAGGCGGGCGGCGCGTCCGGCACCGGCGGCGCCGCGGGCGTGGCGGTCCGCCGCCATGGCGGGCCCGTCGGGCTGAAGAGTCGTGGTCATCGGGCGTCCCTTGAGGAGAGATCGGCGGAGGAGGAAGCGTCTGCGGGGCTGTCGGTGCGCCGGTCCGGGAAGACCCAGGCGCGCAGGAGCAGGAAGCGCAGCACCGTCGCGGCGAGGTTGGCGGCGATCAGTACGGCCAGTTCGACGGAGTGCGCGGGGTTGCCGGAGGCCGCGTCCAGGGCCGCGAGCGAACCGCTGGTCAGGGCGAGGCCGATCGCGAAGACGACCAGGCCCTGGGCCTGGTGGCGGACGGCACCGTCCCGGCCGCGTACCCCGAAGGTGAGCCTCCGGTTGGCGGCGGTGTTGACGATCGCCGAACTGAAGAGGGCGGCGGCATTGGCGAGTTGTGGACTCGCTGTGGTGCGGAAGAGCGAGTACAGGAGAAGATAGAAGAGCGTGGACAGGGCACCCACGACACAGAAGCCGACCAGTTGCCTGGCGAGACCGCCGGGAACCCCACTGATCCGGCGGTCCCTCGGATCGTCCCCGAAGGGCCTCGCCAGCCGGTCCAAAGGCAGCGCGCCCACCGCGAGCGCACGCCCCACGCGCCAGACGCCCTTCAGATCCTCGGTCGCGGTGCTGATGATGTTCACCGTGGAGTCGGGGTCGTCGATCCAGTCGACCGGCACCTCGTGGATCCGCAGTCCGGCGCGCTCGGCGAGCACCAGCATTTCCGTGTCGAAGAACCAGCCGGTGTCCTCGACCATCGGCAGCAGCCGCTGGGCGACATCGCGCCGTATCGCCTTGAACCCGCACTGGGCGTCACTGAACCGAGCCGACAGGGAGGACTTGAGAATGAGGTTGTAGGCCCGCGAGATGAACTCACGCTTCGGCCCCCGCACCACCCGCGACGACCGGGAGAGCCGGGAGCCGATCGCCAGATCGGAGTGCCCGGAGATCAGGGGGGCGACCAGCGGCAGCAGCGCGTTCAGATCGGTGGAGAGGTCCACGTCCATGTAGGCGAGGACGGGTGAGTCGGAGTGCGACCAGACGGTACGGAGCGCCCTCCCTCGCCCCTTCTGCTCCAGGCGGTACGCCCGTACCTCCGGCAGCTCCGCGTCCAGCCGGGCGGAGACCTCGGGGGTACGGTCGGTGCTCGCGTTGTCCGCGATCGTGATCCGGAAGCTGTAGGGGAAGGTACGGGCGAGATGGTCGTGCAGACGCCGCACACATGGTTCGAGGTCCTGGTCCTCGTTGTAGACGGGAATGGTCACATCGAGTACGGGGGCCTCGGTCACCTCGACCGGGAGATGCTCCCGGGCCGGGAGGGTGCCCCATGAAGTGTCGGTTCGCATGGTCAGACACTCGCGAGGCGTGCTGTCACGGCCGTGTGGTGAGCCTGTGCCCTGTCTGTGAGTCGTACGGGACCGGCCCCCGCGGCGCCTCCGGACCCCGCGGCGCCCCAGCGTCCCGTGGCGTCCCACCGGCCCGCGGCGCCCCGGCGCTCTGCGGGATTGCCGTATCCGATCCCCACGCGGCCGGCGCGTGCGGCAGCCGTACGGAGAAGACGGTCCGGCCGGGGGCGCTCTCGACCGTCACGGTCCCGCCGTGCGCGGTGACGACCGCCTGGACGATCGCCAGACCGAGCCCGGTGGACCCTGCCGCGCGGGAGCGCGAGGCGTCGCCGCGCGCGAAGCGCTCGAAGACATGGGGGAGCAGCGCGGGAGGGATACCCGGCCCGTCGTCCCGCACATCGAGCACGACCGAGGCACCGTCCCGGCGCACACGGGCGACGACGGTGGTGCCGGGCGGGGTGTGCGTACGGGCGTTGGCGAGGAGGTTGACGAGGACCTGGTGGAGCCGGGAGGCGTCACCGTGCACGGTGGCGGGCGGCTCCTCGGGCCCCGGCAGCTCCAGCCGCCAGTGGTGGCCCTGCCCGGCGGCGTGCGCGTCGCTGAGCGCGTCCACGACCAGCGGGGAGAGATCGGTGGCCTCGTACGAGAGAGGGCGTCCCGCGTCGAGCCGTGCCAGCAGCAGCAGATCCTCGACCAGCCCGGTCATCCGTTCCGCCTCGGCCTCGATCCGGCCGAGCGCGTACCGGGTGTCGGGGCCGGTCTCCTCCCGGCCGCGCCGGGTCAGTTCGGCGTACCCGCGGATGGAGGCCAGCGGTGTGCGCAGCTCATGGCCCGCGTCGGCGACGAACTGCCGGACGCGCGTCTCGCTCTCCTGCCGGGCGGCGAGCGCGGAGCCCACGTGTCCGAGCATCCGGTTGAGCGCGGCGCCGACCTGCCCGACCTCGGTACGGGGATCGGCCTCGGCGGCGGGCACCCGGACGAGCGGCGCCACCTCCCCGCTGTGCAGCGGCAGTTCGGAGACCTGGGTGGCGGTGGTCGCGACCCGCCGCAGCGGACGCAGCGCGACCCCGACGAGGGCCCCGCCGGCGATCCCGGCCGCGACCAGACCGGCGAGGGTGACACAGACCTCCACGAGGACAAGGGTGTTGAGATTGTCCTGGACGTCCTTGAGCGGGATACCGACGAGGAAGTCGCCCTTGAAGCCCTCGATGTAGGTGACCCGGTAGTCGCCGAGTCCCGGCAGCGCGACCGTGTGCGGGCCGCTGTCCCGCGCGACGGTGGCGAGGGCGGCGCTCTGTGCCGGGGTGAGGTCCTTGTTCGAGACCGGCGGCCAGGAGGAGCTCTTCTGCTCATCGCTGACGAGGCCGCGGCCGACCGTCCCGTCGGCCGAGACCACCGCGCCGACGGTGCCGAGCGGCGCGCCACCGCCGGTGACCACCTCCAGCGGATCCTTGCTGCCGCCGGGGACCCCGCCGGGCGGCGGGGCGTCGGCGACGACCCCGTCCCGGGGCCCCGCGGCGCGTTCCGCGACGGACCGTACCTGCTGGTCCAGCTGGCCGTACAGATAGGAGCGGAAGGCGATCGTGGTGACCGCCCCTATCACCGCGGCCACCACGGCGATCAGCGCGACCGCCGACACCACCAGCCGGGTCCGCAGCGACCAGCGCCGCCCCATCACCCCTCCGGTGCCCTTCGCACGCGTCATCGCGGGGCGTCACCGGGCTCGCCGGGCTTGATCAGATAGCCGGCGCCGCGCCGGGTGTGGATCATCGGCGGGCGGCCCGCGTCGATCTTCCGGCGCAGGTAGGAGATGTACAGCTCGACGACGTTGGCCTGGCCGCCGAAGTCGTACGACCAGACCCGGTCGAGGATCTGGGCCTTGCTCAGCACCCGGCGCGGGTTGCGCATCAGATAGCGCAGCAGCTCGAACTCGGTCGCCGTGAGGTGGATGGAGCGCCCGTCGCGGGTGACGTCGTGGCTGTCCTCGTCGAGGGTCAGGTCCCCGACGACCAGCAGCGACTCGCTCCGTACGGCAGCCGCGCCGGAGCGCCGGATCAGCCCGCGCAGCCGGGCCACGACCTCCTCCAGGCTGAACGGCTTGGTGACGTAGTCGTCCCCGCCCGCGGTCAGCCCGGCGATCCGGTCCTCGACGGAGTCCTTGGCGGTGAGGAAGAGCACCGGCACCTGCGGCAGTTCGCGGCGCAGCCGGCCGAGGACGGCGAGACCGTCCATGTCCGGCAGCATCACGTCCAGCACCACGGCGTCGGGCCGGAACTCCCGCGCGCCGCGCACGGCACCGGCGCCGTCCCCGGCGCTGCGCACCTCCCAGCCCTCGTACCGCAGGGCCATGGAGAGCAGCTCGGTGAGCGAGGTCTCGTCGTCGACGACGAGCACACGGACGGGGCTCCCGTCCGGCCTGAGCATTTCGGTACGCCCGCGGGGCGAGGTGAGGGTCATGGTGCCCACCCTGGGCAAGCGCTCTGAGAGAGGCCTTGCCGCTTCCTGTGAATCCCCTGAGAATGCGGGTCACGCCGGGACGGGACCGAGACCGAAGAGCCGGGCCCCGTTCCCGTGGCAGACCGCGCGCAGCCAGCCGTCACCGAGCCCGAGCCGTTCCAGGGCTTCGAGCTGATGGACGTACGGGTACGGCAGGTTCGGGAAGTCCGTGCCCAGCAGGATCCGGTCGCCGAGACCGGCGAGCCGCGCCCGCTCCGCGTCCGGGAAGGGCGCGAACTCCTCGCTGAAGTCCGTGAAGGCCATCGTGGTGTCGAGCCGTACCTCACCGTACCGCTCCGCGAGATCCAGGAAGTCGGTGTACTCCGGCATCCCGAGGTGCGCGACGACCAGCCGCAGCCGCGGATGCGCCGCGAGCAGCCGCCCCACCGGTCCCGGCCCGGTGTGCTTCCCGGGCACGGGCCCCGAACCGCAGTGCATCACCACCGGCACACCGGCCTCGGCGAGCAGCCCCCAGGCGGGGCCGAGCAGCGGGTCGTTCGGGTCGTACGCCCCCACCTGGACGTGCGCCTTGAAGATCCGCGCACCGCCCTCGACGGCTTCCCTCACATACCGCCCGACGCCCTCCTCGGGGAAGAGCGTGGCGGTCCGCAGACAGTCGGGCGTACGGTCGGCGAAGCCGGCGGCCCAGCCGTTCAGCCAGCGGGCCATGCCCGGCTTGTGCGGGTAGACCATCGACGTGAACGCGCGGGCGCCGAACGCGCGGAGCAGGGCGAGGCGTTCGGCCTCGTCGTGGCGGTAGGTGATGGGCCACTCCCGGCCGGTGAGGGGCCCGGCGGAGTCGAAGTAGGCCCACACCTTGCGCAGGACGCGGTCGGGCATGAAGTGGGTGTGGACATCGACGAGTGCGGGCACCCCGATCCGCTCCCGGAACCGCCGAACGGCATCCACCTCACCGCCCACCTCACCGCCCATGTCATCGCCCATGTCAGAACAGCCCGTCCTGCACATCGCCGCCGGCGCCCCGTACCTCCGCGACGGGCACGGTGACCGCGTCCGCGCCGCCGCCCTCGACCAGCTCCCAACCGCTCATGAGCCGCGTGTCCAGCACGACCACCTCCCTCTCGTCACCGGCGGGGGCGAGATGCAGATCGGGCCCGGCGGCGGCGACCAGCCGCCCCGCGACGCTCCCCCCGTCGACCAGTTCGCCGACCACCCCGCGCACGGCCGCCGTACCCGTACGCTCCAGCCCGAACACCCCGGCGTGGTCGACGGCACCGAACGCCATCCGCTCCAGCGACTGCGGCCACCCCTCCAGCGCCGCCGCCCGGGCGTGCAGCCGCTCCACCTGGCCCGCCCGCTCGACCGCCCCCGGCAGCGCGTACCGCACGGCCCGCTTCGCCGCGTACGGGACCCGGTCCGGCACCCCGAGGCCCCTGCGCACCAGCTCCTCCGTCCGCCGCGCGGCCATCAGCGGCCCCCGCCCGAGCCAGGAGAACACCACCGCGCCCTGCTCCAGCAACCGCGCGGACCCGCGCTGCTCGGCGGTGATCCCGACCTTCACCATGCCGGGCCCGAACCACGCCAGGTAGACGCGGTAGGTGCGCGGATCGTCGGCCAGGGTGTCGGCGGCTACGGAGTGCGCCCGCTCCAGCCGCGCACACTCCCCGCACCGCCCGCCGGTACTCCGCCCGGGGACCACCGCCCCGAGGGGACACGCATTCCCCCGCGCCCCGACACAACGGCGCGCCCCGACGGCACGAAACCCCAGGTCACGCCCGTACACCAGAGCGCTCTCCCGCACCTCCCCGCCCCGCCGCCACCGAAGCACGGGCGCCCCGCCGTCCCACCGCAGCCGCTCGCACCGCCACGCCATCCGGGTACCTCCTCCACCGCCTGGCTGACAGCATGACGCCTTCGACGCAACCCACGCACCCGAGGACACCCATGAACAGCACCCACCCGAACGGCGCTCCCCCGCCCCCGGAATTCATCCGCTACCAGGGGACGGCCCGGAGCCCCCGCGGCCACTTCCCCGGCGTCTTCGCCCTGGCCAACGGCCTGGCCAGGAGCGGCGCGCTGACCGAGGAGCAATGGCGCTTCTGGCGGGCGGGCAACGACTGGTACGACGCGAACTATCCCGACCCGTCGACCGTCGACCCGCTGGTCTACGATCCGGAGCGTCACCCGGGAGCGGTCGCCTGGTTCAAGCCCTCCCCGGAGGCGGAGCCACTGATCGCGCGCCTCGCCGGCTACCTGGAGCTCCTCACGGCGCACGGCGTCGGCTGGCAGGAGATGCGCTCGACGGACCCGGGCAGGGTGGTCTACGAGGACGTGTACCAGGTGGTCACCGTCCCGCACTCCCAAGATCAAGCGGCGGAATCACCGTTCCGGAACACCGGAGCGGCTCCAGGCCGATCCGGCCTGGAGCGATGGCCGAGCCACTGAACGCTTTCAACAGGGCGTCACCACACAGGCCCGAAGCCCTTGACCACACGGCCTTGGCTCACAGGCGAGCGGCTCCGTGGCGTCCGGCCACGGAGCCCCCGCGAAAACCCGTTGGCGGACCGCGCCGGCCACTGCTACCTTCCCGGAGGCCGTGCGAGAGAACGAGGAGGTGGTACCCGTGAACGCAGTATCGACATGGGTGCTCCCCTCCGGGGTCACGGTCGGGCGATAGGTCGTCCGGGAGCGCCGTTCACGCGCACTCCCGAAGGACACGACCATGCGATTCATTTCCGAACGTCGCCTCGACGACGGCATCCTCGAACGCGAATTCACCCTCGGCGAGATCCCCGGCACCCTGTGGACGCCGGAATCCGCCGCACCCGTCCCGCTGATCCTGATGGCCCACAACAACGGCCTGCCCAAGGGGGAACCCCGGCTGGTGGCCCGGGCCCGGCACTCCGCGTCGTACGGCTACGCGGTGGCCTCCATCGACGCCCCCGGATGCGGCGACCGGCCCCGTTCCGCCGCCGACGAGCAGGCCCGCGCCGACCTCCGCCGGGCGATGCGGGCCGGCGAGCCGGCCGACGGGATCTTCGAGTCCTTCATCGGCCCGCTGGTCGAAAAGGCGGTCCCGGAATGGCAGACCACCCTGGACGCCCTTCTTGCCCTGCCCGAGATCGGCGGCCCGGTCGGGTACTCGGGGTGGACCGCCGTCGGCATCCGGCTGGCGGTGGCCGAGCCGCGCATCGCGGCCGCCGGTTTCTTCGCCGGGGGCTACGTGCCCCACGCCCAGCGCGAGGAGGCCCGGCAGGTCACCATTCCGCTGCTGCTCCTGCTGCAGTGGGACGACGAGGGGAACCCCCGGCAGCGGGCCCTGGACCTGTTCGACTCCTTCGGCACCAAGGAGAAGACGCTGCACGCCAATATGGGCGGGCACACCGGTACCCCGTGGTTCGAGGTGGACGACGGGAACCGGTTCTTCGGCCGGCACCTGACGTGACACCGGTCCCCCGGGCCGGCAGCGGACGGTAGCCGTCAGGCGGTGCCGGCGGCACCTCTAGGATGACGGACGGGGCAGAGCCGTAGCGCAGAGGTCGTCGCGCGCGGTCTCCAAAACCGCGAGGACGCCGGTTCGATCCCGGCCGGCTCTGCCTTCCCCGACGGCGTCGCGGTGGTGCCTTCCGCCGATCAGGCCGAGGACAGCTGTTCCGCGATCTCCTTGACCCACGCGGCGCTCTTCGCCGGGTCGTTGAGGGAGTTCGCCCACTCCTCGGCACTCTGCCGATGGTTGGCGGGGCCCGATTTGAGGGCGCCGAGAAGGGCTCTGGCCGATTCCCGCATCGCGGCCGATGTGTCGCCACTCCCCTTGATGTCCGGGCCCGCCGCCAGTCCGTAGAGTTTGCGCGCCATGGCCTGGCGTTCGCCGTTCTCCACCTTCTTCCAGAACTTCAGGGACTCCTTCAGCGCATCCTCGCGGGAAGCGGGCTCCGCCGTGGTCTCGTCCGCCGCCCAGCGTTCCGGGTGGCGGGCCCCGTCGTAGCGCTTCTTGCCCGCGCGGCCCGCCCGGTAGGCGGTGACGCCGAGGATGAGGCCGGCCGCGCCCGCGGCGAGGCCCCAGCCGACCGGGTTGCTCGCCAGCCCGGCACCGCCCGCCGTGGCGGCGACCGCCGTCACGATGCCGCCCGCGGCCTTGGTGGACTCGCCGACGGCGGTCAACGCCTGCTTGCCCATCTTGTTGCGCTGCTTGCCGAGCGCGTACGAGTGCACCGTGTCCATCGTGTTCACGTCTTCGGCCTGCCGGAGGTCTCTCGCGGCGTCGCGGGCGTCCCCCATCGCCGACCAGGCCGCTTCGACGGCGTCGGCAACGTGTTCCAGCCGGGCCGGGCCCTCGTGGCCCCAGTGGGCGTCCAGCGCGACGTACGCCTCGGCCGCGGCCCACTCGGCCTCCTGCCGCGCCTGGTCCAGCCGGGCCAGTGCCTCGTCGTCGACACGGTCCGACTTTCCGAGACCTTTCAGGGCGCGGTATTTGCGGGCCGTCAGCCCGACCCGGCCCGCCGCACGGCCGCCCTTCACCGCGCCGACAACACCGGAGCCGATGCCGCTCGCCTCGGCCGCCGTCGCGGCACCCGCCACCTTCTGGGCCTTGGTCAGCTCCTTGGCGATACCGAGGGCGTAGCTTCCGGAGCTGGCGGCTCCGACGACCGCGTCGGCCGACTTGGTGTTGGCCTTCTTGTCCGCGGTGTGGAAAGCGGCCCCGTCCTTGTGCTTCTTGGCGTCCTTCTTGGCCTTGGCCGCCTCCATGCCGCTGAGCACGGCGCCGGCGGTCTCGGTGACGAGGTTCCCCGAGGCGGCGGCGGTCCCCGAGGCGCCCGCGGACTGCTTGAGCCCTTCGTTGACCGTGGCGGAGGCCTGCTGGGAGAAGCCCGCGTTGGCGGGCACCTGGACGCCCTTGACGAAGGTGTCGATCAATTCGAGATTCTTCTTGAGCTTGTCGAGGATCCGGGCGATCCGGTCGCGATAACTCTTCGACCCGGAGGCCGCGTTGCCGTTCTCCGGCGCCTTCCCCTTCGCGGTGCCCCTGGCGCGCTGCACCATCGCGGTCGCGGCTCGGTTACCGGCGCTGGACCCGATATCCAGTAAGGCGCGCTCCGTCGAGTTCCCGGACGCGCTCCGGTCCCGACTCCGGTTCTGGCGCTGCCGGTTCGGCGTCGGAGCAGCCACCGACTGCCGAGTTGAGGTGTGGTAGACCGGCGTGCTCATGGACGTACCTCTCCTCTGCCGGACCAGGGCGAGTGGAGAGTAGCCAGGCGTGGCCAACAGAAGGCGTGCAGCGGGGAAACTCTTCACGGATGGCGCGGAACGCGTTGTGGTGGATGCGGGAGGAGGAAGCACGGCTCACGCTTCCCTCACCTCACCAAGTGCGGCCGACGGCCACCTCTCCCGTGCTACGTGGCGAGGATCTCCCCGAACACCCGTGGCACCCACTGATCGAGCCGGTTGCCGAACGCCGCCGCTGACTCGATACCGAAGGCCGGCAGGGTTCCGGCGTCGTCGAGACCGGCGAGGAAGTCCACGTCGGCCCAGCCACCGCGGAAGAGCACCACGGACAGTTCGGTGTCGGCCGGGCCGGTGATGAGCACGCCGACCGAGTCGGGGTCACGCACGATGGCCCGGTCGGTCTCGAATCGCTGGGGCCATGGCGCGGCTTCGTCCCGCCATGTCATCCGCCCGACCTCAAGGCCGGCCCTCAGCCAGCCGGCAGCCCGCTCGTCAATGACCGCGGCCGCCTGATCGAGATCAACGACTCGTTCCATGTGCAGATCATGCTCCGCCCCGGTGCCGTATTCCACCGGCTTACGTTCCGGGAGTCCGCCCCTCGCCTACGCGGCGCCCACCGTCAGGGTGTAGTCCACACCAACCGTGAAATCGCCGGACCGGCCGCGGATCGTCAACGTGTGCTTCCCGGGCTCCAGCGGAGGCAGTTGGACCCAGAGTCCGCAGGCCGTCGTGGTGAAGCGTCCACCCGTGCCCGTGACGGGGTTGCCGGCGACGCTTTCCACCTCGATCGGCTCGCCCCGCTGAGTGTCCGGGGCGACGTTCTTCCCGTCCAGAACGGCGGCACCCTCGGCGGTCCTCATGAACCCCGCGCAGTCCGCCGGCTCACCGATCCGGTTCAGCAAGGGGAAGGCGATCGGCACTCCGGCGGGGATGCCGCACGTGCGCTCGGTGTGGGTGCCGAAGGTGCCGGCGAGGAACCACACGTCCGGCGGCTGGTTCCGCTCGCACGCGCTGCCGTTCTGATCGGCGACCGGGTTCGTCAGCTCGGGCTCCGTCGACGCCCACGTCCACCACCGGCTCTGCAGCGTCCCGGACGCGAGACGACCCTCCCGGGCTTCTCCGGCTTCCTGATCCGTCCCGGACCCGCACCCCACAAGCGCGGCCAGCATCACAGCCGTGAGCCCCGCCCCGACCGTACGGATCTTCATGAGTGCCCCTCCACCCCCTCGCACGAATGCTTCGACTCCCCAGCCGTCGTGCGATACAAACGGTCACCCTAACCGGGAACCGGCACCGGACCCGCACCCTTCTGGTCCGCCGCCACGGGGTCCGATTCCTCGCACGCCGTGGAAAAAGCCGCGCGTCGCTGTCGATCCGGCCACCTCCCGTTCGACGTAATGGTGTGCGGCGCTCCGCCGCACGATGACGCGACAGGACCTGACGAGGACAGACATGGATCAACTGCTGAGAGTGATGAACTTCAACGTCTCAAGTGACGGAATCGCAGCCGGTGAGGCCCAGAGTTTCGAGCGGCCGTTCGGCTTCGACCATCCCGAGAGGCTGTTCGCCTGGGCCGGAGCCACGGCGAGCTGGCCCCTGCGCACGGATTCCGAGGGGAGCCGGGGCCTGGACGATTACTTCACGCGGGACTTCGCGCGCAACATCGGTGCCGAGATCATGGGCCGCAACAAGTTCGGGCCCCAGCGCGGGCCCTGGCAGAACCACGAATGGCGCGGCTGGTGGGGGGAGGAGCCCCCGTTCCGCACGCCGGTGTTCGTCATGACCCACCACACGCGTCCGTCGTTCACGCTCTCCGACACCACGTTCCACTTCGTCGACGGCGATCCGGCCACGGTCCTCGAACGTGCGCGGGAAGCGGCGCGGGGCAAGGACGTCCGACTTGGCGGCGGGGTCACCACCATCCGGCAGTTCCTCGATGCCGGCCTCGTCGACACCATGCATGTGGCGGTCTCACCGGTAAGGCTGGGGTCCGGACTGCGGCTCTGGGAGTCCCCCGACGAACTGCTCGACCGGTTCCACCTGGAGGTTGTGCCCAGCCCGAGCGGCGTGACGCACCACCTGTTCTGGCGAAGGTGAGGCTTGGGGCCCCCGAGTTCAGGCTGCGACTGTGAGAGGGCCGACAGCCGGACCCTCAGCCCCGCCCGCAAGCAGAAATCCTCACTCTGAACGAGCAGAGGGATCGTCAGCAATCTGACGATCCCTCATGCACGGTCGAGGCCAACGACGCCCCTTCGACCGCGTCGGGCCCTACGTGAAAGGCCGAGCCCGACCGGGGCGGGGCCCCGACGGCGAACTGTCGATCAGCGTGTCGCGGGCGGGATGCTCTGCTCGTACTGGAAGACGTTGCAGGGGTCGTACTTCGCCTTGATCTCGCGCAGCCGCTCGAAGTTGCGTCTCCCCCAGTAGGCGGTCTCCCACTCCTGCATGCCGACGTTCGGCACGTTGACATAGGCGCCGTCCACGAACCTGCGCATCGCCTGGCTGAATTCCGCGGTCCAGGCCTGGCACTCCGAGGTGAGCGGGTCGCAGACGCCTGGTGTCGTTGAAGGAGTCCCCCAGGCTGCGCCGATCTCGCCGTAGAAGATCGCGTCGCGGTGCACGAAAGCGGTGCCGCCGCGGGGCTCCTCCTTGATCGCCCCGCCGAAGGCATCCACGAAGTAGTTGCTTTCCTCCGTGGGAGCGTTTCGCATGAAGTGGCCGATAACGTCGATCGCCTTCTCCGGGAACAGCTTCTTGGCGAACTGTGAGAAGAACTTCACGTTGGCGGGCTCCTGCGAGCGCGGGACCTGGGCTCCGGCATAGATGGGGCCCCAGTTACCGACCTGCACCTGCACATCGGGCGTGCCGATCGACAGGATCGGGGCCAGCATCTTTCTGGCCTCTTCCTCCGTGCCCTCCGCGAGCCAGGCGAACAGCAGGATCTGGGACTTGTGGATCTCGACCTCGGATCCGAGGCGGTTGTCGGCGAACGGTACCGTACGCTGCCATGCGTCGAAGATCCCATGCAGGTCCGTAAGACCGTCCCAGGTCGCCTGCACATAGGCGATGCGCTTGAGCGGGTGCACCTTGTAGGTGAGTTGCGTGACGATTCCGAAGTTGCCGTTTCCCGCCCCACGGAGCGCCCAGAGCAGGTCTGAGTGGTCCTTCAGGTTGGCATGGATCACCTCGGCGCAGTCGCTACCCGACGGGACGACGATCTCGGTCCCGATCAGGCTGTCACAGGCCATGCCGAGCCAGCGGTTGAGGGGGCCAAGGCCGCCGCCGACCGTCGCACCGACCAAGCCGACGCTGCCCTCGCTCCCGGTCGTGACCGCGAGGTCCTGCTCGGCGAGCGCCGTCACCGCCTCCAACTGGGTCAGGCCCGCGCCGACCGTCGCGATACCAGCGGCGGCGTCGATGTGGACCGACTTGAGCTGGCTGACGTCGATCACGATGCCGTTGTCGATGTTCGACCAGCCCTCCAGGGCGTGGCGGCCGCTGCGTACCCGCAGTGCGACGTTGTGCTGCCGCGCCCAGGTGAGGGCGTTCACCACGTCCTGGGTCTCCTGGGCGAAGACGATGACCAGCGGGTAGTGAGAGAACAGCTGGTCGTAGTCGATGCGATCATCTGTGTACGAGTCGTCACCGGGGCGGACGACGCGACCGGTCAGCTTCGCCGGCGGACATCCCGTAGCCCTTTTGGTCGGGTCGCTCGCGGCCAGAAGGCCCGAGGTGCTCGCGGCCGCAATGTCCGGCGCGCCCGCGGCCGTAAGGCCCGGGATGACGACCGCCCCGGCACCGGCGGCCGCTGACGCTCTGAGTAGGTAGCGGCGGGAAAAATCGCTCAAGGTCCAGATCCTCTCGATCGGGCTACGCCGCTACGCTGAGGGAGCCCTTACCCGCCAGCCGCCGGGCAGTCCTTTGTGGTCGACCCCCGCACGGTAACGGGGCGACCATGCGGTGTTTCCCGACACGCCAATTGAGTACGATGACGACAGCCTGAAGGAGTAACGCAGCGGGATCCCGTCATAACCGGTTTGGGATGCACCGCGTCCTGCTCGAAGCTATCCCTTGGTCCGAGCGGTCAGAATACGCGGGTGCTCTCAAGGATGATGGGCTCGCCGATCCTGCTGGTCAGGTCAGCATCTCGCAATGGCCCGACGAACCGCCTTTCTGATAAGAATTTGTGGGCGTGCCCTCTTTCCTGCATTCCATGACCCTGCCGCAAGGCGGACTTGTCATGGGGCGATTCGCGCCTCCGCGCGAATCGCCCCAAGGCCACCGCGGGCAACCGTCAGGAGGATCGCTCCGAGGCGACAGCATTCGAGCTGCTCGGCGCTCGGCAAGAAGCGGCTGAACGGGTTGTCCCCTGCGGATATCCGTCGCTTCCTCACGGAGTTCAAGAACGCGTGCCTGTGCTGTCCACGCGGCGCCGACCGCGAGCGTCCCGAGGGGAAGCGCGCGTGCTGTGCCGTGGGCCGGTGCCGCAACCGGCTCCCGTCCGCCCGGACTGTCCCATACGTCCACGCCGTACTGCGGTCGGCTCTGCAACAGGCGATGTAGCTACCGCTCGTCTCGACCGGCCTGCGCCGGGGGGGAAGCGCTCGGACTCACCTGGTCCGACTCCGACGACGAGCCGGAAGGGGGAGGGAGTGGACGACCGACGGCGGGTTTCCGGCCGCGTTGATGTCATCCGTTGACGTCAAAGGCCCCGCCGGACGAACCGGCGGGGCCTTTGAACTATGTGCACTCGGCAGGATTCGAACCTGCAACCTTCTGATCCGTAGTCAGATGCTCTATCCGTTAAGCTACGAGTGCTTGGCGTTCCGGGCTTTTCTTCCCGGTCGGCGTTGCGGGAACAACATTACATGACCTGCGGCGTCAGGCGAAATCCATTACCCGCACCCCCTCTGACCTGCAGAGATACCGAAAACCTCGGGGGAACGACCGAAGCCCCGGCCATGGGGCCGGGGCTTCGGTGATCGACGCTGCGGAGGCGGAGGGATTTGAACCCTCGATGGGCTTTAAGACCCAAACCGCATTAGCAGTGCGGCGCCATAGACCGGACTAGGCGACGCCTCCAGCTTCCGTGTCGCGCGGGCGCGAAACGGGTGCGTGCAGATGATGACACAGCCAGGTGGGGTGTCACCAATCGCTCCTCACGGTACTAGGCAGGTGGGCCGCAGGGCAAAGCACATACCCGTGCGCAACGCCGGGGGCCGGCGCGCGTTAGGCAGGGGGCCGGGGGTCGGCCCCGGGTTCTGTTCGTCAGGTTCAGGTCACTGTCAGGAGCCCTCATGCTGCGTCTGCGTCTCCTCGTTCTCGGTGTCGCCGCGTCCGCCGCCCTCGTCGGTACGTCCGCCGCCGCCACCGGCGCCCCGCTCGCGCCCGTACCGCTGCCCCTCACCGAGGAGGCCTGGCCGCAGGAGGCCGCGGCACCCGGGGATCAGCTCACGGTCAGCGTCGCCGGTTCCGGGGCCGCCGCGGCCGACGGTACGTACCGGCTGACCTGCCGGCCCGTCGGCGGGACGCATCAGCGGGCGCGGGCCGCCTGCGACCGGCTGGCGGAGCTCGCCCGGGCGAGCCGGGATCCCTTCGCGCCGGTCGGCCGGGACGCCATGTGCACCATGCAGTACGGCGGTCCCGCCACCGCCCGCGTCACCGGGACCTGGCGGGGCCGCGCCGTCGACGCCGCCTTCGACAAGAAGAACGGCTGCGAGATCTCCCGCTGGCGGACGCTGGAGCCCGTTCTTCCCGGGGCCGGTGAATAGGGCCGGCGGACCGGGGCCGGGGGTGCTGAAGGCCCCGGGCGTACGTGATGTGACCGTGACTCCTCCACTCCGTAAACGGGGTGGCTTCTCGCTATGCCTGGTTGGCGTTGCGACGGCCCAGCCCGGCCCGTAGAACGTTGGTTGCTCCGACGGCGTCAGCGTGTGCCTGGTGGCCGCACGAGAGGCAGCGGAACTTTTCCTGGGTGGGCCGGTTCTCCTTGGCGGTGTGCCCGCATTCAGGGCAGGTGCGGGAGGTGTTGCGGGGGTCCACTGCCATCACTTCCCGCCCGGCGCTTTCAGCCTTTGCGTTCAGGATCGCGAGGAACACCCCCCAGCCGGCATCAGAGATCGAACGGTTCAGCCCGGCCTTCGCGGCGGCCCCGTTGGGCAGGAAGCTGCCCGGCTGGTCGGGGTCGGGCTTCGGGGCAGGGGCCTTGCTCATGTTGCGGACCTTGAGGTCTTCGTGCGCGATGAAGTCGTGCTCACGGACCAGGCTGAGCGCGGTCTTGTGCGCGTGGTCCAGACGCCGGCGGCGCACCTTGCCGTGCAGAGCCGCGACCTTGTCCACGGCCCGCTGGTGGTTGCGGGTGCGGTCCTTGGCCTTGCGGCGGGGGAAGCGGCTCAGTGCCTGCTGCGCGATTTCGAGCTTCGCGGCGGCCTTGCGTGCGTGGCGCGGGTTGGCGACGTGTACGCCGTTGGAGTCAGTGAGGAACGAGGCGATACCGAGGTCGATGCCGACTACTGAGCCGGTCGCGGGCAACGGCTCGGGCTGAGGCTGCTCAGCGGTCAGCACGACGAACCACTTACGGCCCTCCCGCTTGACCGACACGGTCTTGACCTTGCCGGTCACCGACCGGTGCTGGTTGACCTTGACATGCCCGACGCCCTGGAAGCGGACCCGGGTCACTGGGTCGTGCGGGGTGGAGTCCCACCGGCAGCCGTCCCCGTCCTTGGGGAATTCCACCGTGTCGAACCAGTTCACCCCGCGGAAGCGCGGGTACCCGGGCGTGTCCCCGGCTTTGATCCGACGGAAGAAGCCAGCGAACGCCTTGTCCAGCCGGCGCAACGTCGCCTGCTGCGAGGAGAAGGACCAGCGGCCCTGTTGCTCGGGGTCGAAAGCCCGGATGTCCTTGAGCTGTCCGGACTGCTGCCCGTACTTCACGCTCGTCTTCGAGGCGTGCCGGTAGGCGTCGCGACGTTCTTGCAAGGCCCCGTTGTAGAGGGAGCAGTGATCGCGCAGCATCTCGCCCAGCGCGGCCTGCTGGCCCACGGTGGGCCGCATGAGGAACTTGTACGCACGGATCACCCAGCCCACCCCCCTCCCGGTCGAGCCTCTTGATCCTACTACATTTGGTTCATGTCACCACGTTGGGAACCAAATGCCGATATCCGCCGGGGTCGTCACGTCGTTCACAACCTGCACGCGCACTTGGTGTTTGTTACCAAGTACCGGGGTGAAGTGTTCAACGACGACATGCTGACGCGCTGCGAAGAGATCATGCGGAACGTCTGCACCGACTTCGGCTCGGACCTGATCGAGTTCAACGGCGAAGAAGATCACGTGCACCTCCTGGTCCACTACCCCCCGAAGGTCGCCCTGTCGACCCTGGTGAACTCGCTCAAGGGAGTGTCCTCCCGCTACCTGCGGCAGGAGTTCACCGGCCGAGTCAACCGCCTCATCACGCACGGCCGGTTCTGGTCGGGTTCCTACTTCGCCGGATCCTGCGGTGGCGCACCGCTGACGATCGTCAAGCAGTACATCGAGCAGCAAAAACGTCCGCTCTAGCCTGCGGGTCAGAGCAGTTCCGAGATCGGATTCCCTCCCCGCCTTAAGGCGGGGATTCCCTCCGAAGAGAGGGATGGCACAGGTCACGCGCACCCGCCCCGGGCCGCGGCCCGGAGAGAGGTACCCCTCATCGCCGCCGCTGCCCCCGTCCCAGCCCTTAGACTCCCATCAGTGACAGGCCGGGAGCCGAGAGGCAAGATGGGTGCGGCCGTCCGCAAGGTGCAGTGGTTCAGGGAGGAAGCGTCGTCGTGAGCAGCAGGCCATCCCGAGGCGCTGCTCGCCTCGCGGCGATACTCGACGCACTCCCCGACGGCCTGGTGCTCGTCAACGCCAACGGCACGGTCGTCAACGCCAACACCATCGCCCTGGAGATGTTCGAGGCCCCCGGCACCGCACTGGTCGGCCGCGGGCTGCTCGACCTGCTGCCCGAGTTCGACTCGAAGCTGATCCCCGGCTCGATGCGGCGCCCCGCCTCCGCCGACGCCCGCGGCCGTACGAAGCCCACCCGCATGATGGCGCGGCGCACGGACGGCAGCGAGTTCCCGGCCGAGGTGACCAGCGCGAGCCTGGAGGACGGCCGGGACGCGTACAACGACTCGCACAGCTATACCGGCGACGAGCTGCTCATGCTCGTCGTACGGGACCTGTCGGGGACGATGGACACCGAGGCCGAGCTGGCCCGCTCGCAGCGCCAGACGGAGATGATCCTGCGGGCCGCGTCGGAGGGCGTCGTCGGCACGGACACCGACGGGCGCGTCGTGCTCGTCAACCCGGCCGCCGCGCAGATCCTCGGCCACCGCGCCAGTGACCTGGGCGGGCAGGAGCTGCACCCGCTGATCCTGCACTCGCGCGCGGACGGCGAGCCGTTCCCGTACGAGGAGTCCCCGCTCGCGGACACGCTCCGCTCCGGCCGCAAGCACCGGGTGCGCGGGCAGGTCCTGTGGGCGAAGGGCGGCAAGAAGGTGCCGGTCGATCTGACGACCGCGCCGGTGCGGGACGGCGACCAGCTCGTCGGCGCCGTGATGACCTTCACCGACCGGCGCCCGTACGACGAACTCATCGAGCAGCACGCCGCCGAGCTGACCGCCGCCGAGGAGCGGCGTACCGCGGAAGTGGCCGAGACCGACGAGCGGCTCACCGCCGAGCTGACGGAGACGACCGACCGGCTCACCGCCGAGCTGGCCGCGGCGGAGGAGCGGCACGCGGCGGAGCTGGCCGACCGCAGTGACCGGTACGCGGCCGAGATCGAGGGGCTGACGGAGCGGTACGGGGATGTCGCGGGCCGGCACACTCAGCTCACCGCCGTGCTCGGCGAGGCGCTGCGCGGGCCGCTGGATGAGCTGCGCGGCGAACTGACCACCCTCGCCGCCGACCCCGCGGGCCACCTCTGGCCCGAGGCCAACCAGATCCTGCACCATCTCGCCGCCGGGTACGCGCGGATGACGACGCTCGTCGACAACGTCCTCGGCTACCAGCGGCTCGACGCCGGTACGGAGACGCTCACCAAGGCGAAGACCCTGCTCGACGGGGTCGTGGCGGCCGGTGTCGAGGGCGCCGTGGAGCTGATCGGGCCCGGCCGGGCGCAGTTCGCGGTGCACGCCCCGCCGATCGAGGCCGAGGTGGACGGCGTCCGGCTGGCGACGGCGCTCGCGCATCTCGTCGCCGATGTGGCCGGGGTCGACTCGACGGGCCGTACGAAGGCGGCGTCGGCGGCCGGCGGTTACGTCGACTCGACCATCGTGGTGGCCGCCGCGCAGCGCGGCGACGTCGTACGGATCGAGGTGCGCGGGCCGTTCGCCGGGGGCGACCCGGTGCACGAGCCGATCGTGCGCGGGATCGTACGGGCGCACGGCGGCGTGCTGCAGACGCACGAGGTGCCCGGGATGAACGGCAGCGCGTACGTCCTGGAGCTGCCGCTGGGCGAGGGCTCGGGGGCGGTTCCGCCGCCCTCCGCGGTGCCCGGCGGGGAAGGCACGCAGGGAGCGCAGCATCAGGCGCCTTCGCCGCATCCGGGCCCCGGGCAGGGTCCCGGGACCTCGGGCGGCGGCAGGCGGCGCGCGCGGCGGGCGTCCACGGACGCGTTCCTGGAGTCCCCGGTGGAGGACACGGGCGAGCAGGACCGGGAGCCCACGGGACGGCGCAGGGCCCGCGCGATCGAGTCCGGGGCCGGCAGCGCGGGCGGCTCCGGTGGCGCGGGGGCCTCTGGAGTCGACGGTACGGCCGGTGCCGGGAGCGGTACGGGGCGGCGGCGCGGGCGGCCCAGCCCGGCCGAGGACGCGGCTCTCCATCACCCCGGGCGGCGCGTCCGGGAGCCGTCGGCTGAGGTCGTGCAGCCAGCCGGGGCGCGAGCCGTACGCGGGTGAATACGATATGTAGG